>JAGBWB010000196.1 GCA_017629975.1 Lentisphaeria bacterium | reverse complement strand
GTAAATCCGTCCCACATCCTGACAAAGTCGATTTTTGCCATGCGGCTGTAAACAAAGAGGGCAAAGACTGCCAGAATGAAGCCGCCGTAATAGACAAGACCGCCCCGGTCGATCCGGATTATTTCAAAAAGATTGTCCCGGTAGAGGTCAAAGAACTGAACCACATAAAATATTCTGGCGCCCAGAACGCCTGCAATGAGGGCGACCATGATTGCGTTGGAACACTGTTCCTTGGTCATGTTGACATATTTGCGATTGCTGTTCAGGATAAGGGTCGCCGCAAGCAAACCCAACGCTGCCATGACTCCGTACCAGCGGATAGAGAGGGCTCCGATTTGTAACGCGATGGGGTGCATCAGAAATTTTCTCCATTTTTCTTTTCGATCCGTTTTGCCGCATATTCAATGGCAAGAACGATGAGAAAACCTGCAGCTGCCAGCAGGATCGGCAGGATCAATGAGCTGTTCAGCTCAGGCAGGATATTGCTGTTGTTGATTTGCGCCGCCTCTTTCCATGGCCAAACTTTCCGGAGTGATCCGACCATGAAACCGATCAGTAAAGCAACAGTCAGATCGTTGTATTTTTTAAGGAGCCACGAAAGAAAACGGGAAAAGAAAGAGATTCCAAAGAGCAATCCCACAGCGAAAAGAGAAAGTGTGATAAAACTTTCCAGAACATTGATCCCGGATTTCAGTTTATTGACCGTGCTGAGAATGTATTCATATTTCCCCATGAGCAGGAGAATGAAACTCCCGGAGATCCCCGGAAGCACCATGGCGCAGATGGCAACAGCTCCGCAGAGAACAATGTACCACTTCCCGTCAGGAGGTGTTGCAAGAACCGGCAGCCCCACCACCAGATAGCCGATAAATACTCCGGCAGCAAGAGAGATGTAACGGTCAAATTTCCATTTTTCGACCTGGTGAAGAACAGTTGCCACAGATCCGATAATCAGGCCGAAGAAAAAGGCAAGGATCAAGGCAAGTTTATGCTCAAGCATCCATTGGATATGGGTGGAAAAAACAGCAATGGCAGAAAGAATGCCCGCTCCCAGAACCGCAAGAAAAGGCCAGGGAAGGGTCTTGAACATTGTTTTGATCTGGAACCGGCAAGCCATTTTTACTGTTGCCGGACTGAGGATCGTTTTGATAGAGTTGAGAAACTCATTGTAGATCCCAAGTATGAAAGCCATCGTTCCGCCGGAAACGCCGGGAACAACATCTGCGGCTCCCATGATCGAACCGCAGAGAAAGATTTTTATATATTCTTTCAGAGAACGCCGAACCTGGGGTGTTTGTGAAGAGTTTTCCATAAATAAGGTCCCTTTTGATAAGAGAAAATGAAGCCGGTTTTCTGCCGGGAAAATTCAGCGCTGTGTGCGGATATATTCCCGCCCTTTGGTTACAAGCAGCAGAAGTTCTTTTTCCTGCTCTTCTGCGCTCATGGCAAGAAAAAGCCCCATGAGTTTGTTTTCTTCGGCGTTCAAACTGGTATAAGTTGAGGGCTGGGCCTGCACTTTTTGAGCCCAATCACGGAGGAGTTCCTGCTGCATGGCAGAAGAGATGCAGTTGAATACATCAAGCAGAACTTTCTGGTCGCTGACCATTTCAACAAGTTCCGGATGGCGGCGGTAGGCAGGCCCCACGCGGCGGGGGCGCTGTGAATCTGACTCCCCGAGAAGTTCTTTGACAGAGGGATAGATTTTTTCCCAGGCTTCGTTCCGCATCTGGCGGGTCTGTCTGCTGATAAAGCGGCGGAGCAGTTCAATGCGGATCCCGGTTTCTCTTGAAAATTCGCTCAATGTAAAAACTTTGGTACAGTTCTCTACATCTTTTGCGATGTCATCTTTGTTTTTCATTTCATTATTCATATTATCAACGCTCCAATATCTTGTCAAATTCTGAGGCAAGCTGCATTAAACGCATAAACTCCTCTTCATCATAAGAGTGTGTTGTATGCAGGAAACTGACGGCTCTTCGCACATTGCGGCGTCCGTCAAGTTGGATTTTTTCAACTTTGCCGTCAGCGTAAAATACCGAAAAATGTTTTTTATGCAAAAAGGGGAACTCCATGAGCAGCGGCGTTTTAGGAGAGTTTTTTCCCGGTTTACCGAAGTAAAGATAGTGGCAGTTTGCGTAACTCAATCCCGCAGTACGGGAGGTCGTAACGCCCTTTATTGAAGGACACTTCAACATGGCGGCAGTCAGCACCTTGCGGTTTACCAGCGTCCGCAATCCGGCAATTCCGGGAGCAGCCCATTTCCCGGAACGGACAGCGTCTTGCACTATTTTCTGCCCGGCAAATTGAAGTGCTCCGGTGCAGCTCCGTCTGCCGGCAGGAACAGCTGCCTGCCGGGCGGGAGCTGCCGCTTTTTTTGCGGGAGCAGCCTTGGCAGCCTGATTCCGGGGGGCGCGGGGCGTCTCTGCCAGAAATGCGGGGAGAAACTCCATGGGCAGTGACAGGAGAGAGTAAACTGCATACTGGTTGAAATCACATGCAGCGATATTTTCAAGGATGAAGCCGTCGGGCAGTTTTTTCAGGACGGCGAGGGAGGGCTTGACGGAGTCCATGGCAACAGATCTTGAGAAATCTTTTCCGGGGCCCGCGTTCCGGCAGTAAAAGACACCGGTTCCTTTCAGAGAGGTGAAACGGGAAAGCCTTTTTATGAAAGCCGGCAGCTGTGGGAAACTTTCAAGAGTATTGATCCGGGAGTACGCTCCGGGAGTCGTGTATATGGAAAGTGTCTCTTTGCCGCGGCAGATGTAAGGAATGCAGAATTTTCCGCCGATCTTTTCCAGCCGGATGGTTCCGGCATGGAGATCGATGCGGGAGTTGGGGAGAATTTTCAGCCTCTCGCTGAGAGCTTTGAAGATCTTGCCGCCAGGATCGGGCAGAGTCAGTTCAGTGTGGATCCCCTCAAGGGTTTCTGTGTCATTTTTTTCATCACAGACCACCACGAAACGCCAGACGCCTGAGAGAGAGTCCAATGCCTCTTCCGGAGTCATATTGAGAAAGACTTTACACAGAGAATTGGCGGTATCCGCCATTTTTTTGTTGGCTTGGAGGAAACTTTTCAGAAAACGGGGCGAAAGCTCAACGGCGCCTGCAAAGAATGTATCCTGAGGGAGATTGTAAAGGTATTTTTCAAGGTTGTGGTCTGAACCGGGGAAAATGCTCCACAAAATCCCCTGCGGTTTGCCGGGGAGCAATAAGCGGAACTTGTTGCGGAACAACACTCCCTTGCCGGGAAGTTGTCTGGAGCTGCCGCCCCAGCCTTTTATTTCATGGAGTCCGGCAACTCTGCCGACCAATTCACTCAATGAAATAAAGTGCTGAAGTCTGAACTTGCTTTCAGATGGGAGTGAAGAGATCCACAAGGAATCCTCACTTTTTTTGATAAAATCAGAAAAAGCAGTCCCCGCATGTCGGGAACTGCTTATAAAGTAGCTGCTTCCCCCTTTGTCAAGAGTTTCCGCGATCCGGTCAAAACGCCCCTTATCGGAGTCGGCTGAGGTACAGCCGAAGACTCCGATAAGAGTAAGTATGAAAAAGATGCGGAATAATCTTTTCATGGGAGATTTTTTCTCTGTCAGAGCAGTTCAGCGATCTGGACTGCGTTGAGAGCGGCACCTTTAAGGACCTGATCTCCGGAAACGAAGATGTCAAGACCTTTTTTGTCGTTGCGGGAGATATCCTGACGGATACGGCCGACCTGGATATCATACTGCTCCGCAGCCTCAACAGGCATGGGATAGAGCTTGGCAGCAGGATCATCAACGATCTGGATCCCGGGAGCAGCGCTGAGAATGGCTCTTGCCTCTTCAGGAGTGATGTCGTTTTCAAACTCAAGGTTCAGAGCCTCGGAGTGGGCGCGCAGAACGGGAACACGCACGCAGGTGCAGCTGACCTGGATGGAGTCATCATGCAGCATCTTGCGGGTTTCGTTGAGCATTTTCAGCTCTTCTTTGGTGTATCCGTTGTCATAGAAAACATCAATGTGGGGAATCAGGTTGAAACCGATCCGGTGGGCGAAAGCCTTGGGGCAGATAGGTTCGTTGTTGAGCAGCTGACGGGTCTGCTCAATGAGTTCAGCCATACCTTTGGCGCCGGCGCCGCTGGTGGCCTGATAGGTGGCTGCGACCATACGGCGCAGTTTTTTGGCGCGGTGCAGGGGGGCGACTGCCACCAGCATGATGATGGTGGAGCAGTTGGGGTTGGCGATGACGCCGTTGTGCCATTTCACATCTTCGGGGTTCACTTCAGGAACCACCAGGGGTACATCGGACTCCATGCGGAAAGCACTGGAGTTGTCGATCATGACAGCACCGGATTTGACCACGCTTGCGCGGAACTCCTTGGAAATATCGCCGCCTGCGCTGAAGAGAGCGATATCCACGCCTTTGAAAGAATCGTGGGTGAGTTCTTCAATAGTAACTTTATCGCCTTTGAATTCAGCGGTTTTACCGGCTGAACGGGCAGACGCAAGCAGTTTCAGATTGGCGACCGGAAAATTGCGCTTTTCCAGAGTCTTGATCATTTCCACACCGACGGCACCGGTGGCGCCGACGACTGCAACATTGTAGTTACGGCTCATTTTATGTTTATCCTTTCTTGAAAAGATGAGTGGCTTACTGTGAAATACAATCTATAATATAGCCCCTTTTCTGCTGAATTACAAAGAGAAAAAGGGCAAAGAGGTGATTTTTTTTTGAAATTTACCTTTTTCAGCGGATCTCAAGGCTTTTTGTACCCTTTATCCCGGTTGCCGTATGAACTGCTTTGACGGTGTATTTCCCTTTTTTGAAGTTGTGGGGAATGAAAAACTCAACTTTACCGGAACCATCTTCAAAACGGTAGTTGGCTGAAAATTGTTTCATTTCCCTGCCATCCTGGGAGAACAGCATCACACGGAACACCTGGGGACCCTTTGCGGGGGAAAGGGTGATGCCGATTTTGAAAGATTTTCCGCATTCAACTGTACCGGGGAGTGTCACTTTGAGCTGCTCAGGTTTGACAGGCATGACCGCATAGATCATGCTCCAACCGGGGATGAGAGGCATCTCAAAGCTGTCGCTATGCCCGATGTAACGCTTGGAACGGACTTCAAAAATATGTCCTTTTTCCGGAAGTTTGACGGTGACTTTGACAGCTTTCATATCTTTGAAACGCCCGGGTGTCACGCCGGCAGGTTCATGGAATCCGTAGATTTTTGTGGGACCATCCTGACGGAACTTTGCCGTGCAGCCGAATTCACGGCCTTGAGCATCCCGGAGTTCGACAAAGGAGGTGACTTTTCCTTCAGCAAGAAGATTTTTGACCCGTGTACGGCAGAGGTCGATGAACTTCTTATCTCCTGAAAAACTTGAGGAAACTTCCCCTCCGACTCCCCCCGACTGGACGAAGTTGTACCGGGCGATGGAAAAATCAAGGGTTTTTACGAACTTCAGCTTTTCAAGGCGTTCTTTTTCTGAACGCTTTCTGCCGTGTCCGTCAAAAATTCCCGCATCCCGGTCGGCGATGACCACGCCCCCGCGGGCGGCGAAACGTTCAAGAGAGGCGACTTCTTTGTCTGAAAGGGCAAGGGTGAAGGGCAGAATGAGGACCTTGATCCCGGCGGGAACCCCTTTTTCCGCCAGTTCCTCATAATTGATGAAACGGGCGCTCACACGCAAATCTTCCAGCAGTTTTGCCCATGAGGTCTGACTGTTCTGCCACTCATCCTGTCCGCAGC
>JAGBWB010000016.1 GCA_017629975.1 Lentisphaeria bacterium | reverse complement strand
GCGCAAGATGGCAGAGATCCCGCTTTTTCTCTATGGAACAGCGGGGGATGTGAATGTGATCTGGACTCACAGCCGTGAGGAACGGGATAAAAATCTTGAGTGGATCAGCGAAAGCTACACCAATGATCTTCAAACTGCCCTTGATGAGTGTGAAGAGATTCCTCTTTTCAAAGTGAACTCCGTGCTCAGAAGTGTTGAGTTTCCCACCGAAAAAGTGGATCCCGCAGAATACCGCACCATTGCCGCCAAACTTCAGGAAAAAGCCGAACAGGGCGTCGGCGATGTGAAACTGCTGAATTTCATCCATGACCGTATGATTGAAATGGCGGTCATGGCTGAAAGAGGTCATGATTTCCGGGTGATCCGCGATCTGCAAATTGTCCGCATGGGTGAACTTGAGATTTTTGCCATCCCCGGCGAAGCCTTTCTGGTCATCGGTGAGGAGCTGATGAAGCGGGCAAGCGTCAAGTTTCCTCTTGCCCTTTCTGTTGCCAACGGCGACAGCGGCTATTTTCCTGACAAAGAGATGTTTGCCCGGTATCCTTCTGTTTACGACAGTGATGACTTCGGAGCTTTCGGTTTCTACGAAGTCTGGTTCGGACCCGGACAGCTCCGTCCCAAATTCAAGCCTGAGATCTCTTCTTTTATCGTTGAGAAACTTCTTGAGCTTGAGAAAGAACTTGACTGACGGTTTTATATTCCGTACAACAAAAAACTGCCGCCGGATCTTCAATGACCCTGCGGCAGTTTTTTTGTGAACTGAAAACAGAATTTATTTGCTCAATTCTCCGCTTCCTGTTTCAACTGCTGTTCCCTTGCTCCAATCAGGAGCGCTTCCCTTGACCTGACGGGAGAGCCATTCAAAGGCAGTGGCAGGGAAAATATTGTGTCCCCCCTCAAAGAGAGTCAGCCGGACTGCGGCAGATTGACGGCGCAGCAGCACCGGATACTTCTGATCAAAAGCAGGGTCCGTGTCGTTGTACGCCATTCCGGGGAAGACTTTTTCCTCCTGCTCCATGAATTTGATCTCTTCATCGCTGAATTTGTCTTCTGCATCGGCAAGAATATTGAACGCATTGAATGCCTGACTGATGGGGACACTGCCGGTGTGACCGTCGTGGATTCCGGTGCTGATATCCACGGTCAAGCCTGCTTCACGGGCATTGGCAAGCCATGTGAGAGGGGAGCGGAGCCGGCACTGAAGCGCCGCTTCTTCTGATTCTGCCGGATTGCCGCCGCATGCCTGTTCAATATGGCTGGCATAGTGATCATGACGGGTGCCTTTGCATTGGGTGTGCCATGCGGCAATATCCGAAATGGGACACCAGCTGGAAACAGCGGTCCAGAGATCGGGACGGCGCCCCGCAAGAAGCAGTGAACAGTGTCCGCCGCCTGAGCCGCCGGTGAGATATACGCGCCGGGGATCAACATTGCAGATGCTTTTCATGTAGGCAACGGCATCTTCAAGGTCCGAAACCACCAGATCGGAACCGCATCCGGCGCTATTCCAATTGGGACCGCGGAATTCAGGGTAGATGAAATGCCAGTCCCACTCTTCCGCAGCTTTCCGGTAGCCTTCGCCGCAGTTTGCGTGATCATAGCTCCAGGTGTGGAGCGCCACCACCAGCGGCCGGGGGGAGGATGACTCTGAAATACGGATCAGAGCAGGTTGAAATGTTTTGTCAAATTTGCAGAAATAATTGACTTCTGTCAGAGACATGGCAGGATCTCCTCAGGTTTTTGTGGATATTTTATTTGATGAATTTCAGATTTCCGCTTTCCCACGCCGCAGAGGCGAAAAATGAAAGCGCCGCTGCCGGGTAGAGGTCAAACCAGACCGCAGTAAAACTTTTCACCAGCAGGATCATCGCGGCAGCTCCGGCGGCTCCGGCTGCGGCTCTGGAGGAAAATGTGTTTTTGTTCCATGCCCGGAGTGCCGTTATAAGGCAGACTCCGGCGGCAAAACATACGCCCGCACTTTCCTCCGGACGCGGAAGAAGGAAAAAGAGTGCCGCCGCAGCCGGGATCACCCAGATGCAGTGGCAGAGAGGGGAGGGGAACTTGTGCCGGATGAAAAGCATGATGTCCCCCCAGACAAAAAGCGAAAGCGCCGCACAGATGTGAAGCGACATGGCGGGCCTCAAAAGGAGAATTCCCCCCATAAAGAGCAGGATGAAACACCGCAGAAGCAGCAGATACCAGATATCATTGTTCAGCAGACGGAACAGCTCTTTGAATAACCGTTTCATGTGATCTTCCGGAAAAAATCAGGGGGCGGCAAGGGTATAAAAAGGAAAAGGACCGGAAAAACCGGTCCTTGTCGCACAGATTATTTCTTTTTGCCGATGAGAGCTTTGACACGTTCACGGCAACGTTCAAGATAAGCTTTGCGGCGGCGGCGTTTCTGCACTTTGTTGATCTGCTGACCCATAATGACTCCTTTAAGATATTGAGTTTGTTTTACAAGTTGTTTCTCTAATATAGCATGTAAAACACTAAAAAGCAAATCATTTTCCAGATGTTTTACGGCAAAATCTGATTTTTCTCTTATCTCCGAAACTGTTTTTTGCGTCAATATTGACTCCTTGCAGCTTTTTTTTAATAAAATATTTGAAAAAAACAGCAAAAGGTGATATATTATAGGCATCCGAACCGAAAACTAATTAAGGAGATTTTCAGAATGGTCAGTTACAAAACTCTCGGATTGGTCAACTCCCGGGAACTTTTCCGTCGCGCAGTTGACGGCGGCTATGCCATCCCGGCATACAACTTCAACAACATGGAACAGCTGCAGGCCATCATCCAGGCTTGCGTTGAGACCCAGTCTCCTGTGATCCTCCAGGTTTCCAAGGGCGCCCGTGACTATGCCAACCAGACTCTGCTGCGCTATATGGCCCAGGGTGCTGTTGAGTACGCCAAGGAACTTTCCGGCGGCAAGGGTATTCCGATCGTTCTGCACCTTGACCATGGTCCCGACTTTGAGACCTGCAAGAGCTGCATTGACCTCGGTTTCAGCTCTGTCATGATCGACGGTTCTCACCTCTCTTTTGAAGAAAATATCGCTGAGACCCGCAAGGTCGTGGAATATGCCCACCAGTTCGACGTCACCGTTGAAGGTGAGCTGGGCGTTCTCGCCGGTGTGGAAGATGATGTCAAAGCAGAAAAACACACCTACACCCGTCCCGAAGAGGTCGATGAATTCGTGAAACGTACCGGCGTGGATTCTCTTGCCATCGCTATCGGTACTTCCCACGGCGCTTACAAATTCAAGCCCGGTGACGATCCCAAGATCCGTCTTGACATCCTCCATGAAATTGAGAAGATGATCCCCGGATTCCCCATCGTTCTCCATGGCTCCTCCAGCGTGCCCCAGGATCAGGTCCAGATCATCAATGCCAACGGCGGTAAGCTCAAAGATGCCATCGGTATCGGCGAAGATCAGCTCCGCGAAGCTGCCAAGTCCGCTGTCTGCAAGATCAACATCGACTCCGACGGCCGTCTTGCCATGACCGCTGCCATCCGCAAAGTCATGTGCGAAAAGCCTGAAGAATTTGACCCCCGCAAGTACCTCGGTCCTGCCCGTACCGCTCTCAAAGAGCTCTACAAGCGCAAAAACGTTGAAGTGCTTGGTTCCGCCGGTCACGCCTACGACCAGAACTGATTTTATCAGTGCTGATCTGCAAGCAGATCTCCTCTGCTTGTGAATGAAAAAATCCCTTGTTTTTCCCTTTTTTTCGGGAAAATTCAGGGGATTTTTTTTATCCCGGAACCCGGCTGAAAGAGCAGAGAATTTTTTGACGGCAGTAACTTGAATTTGCTCCGGAAATGTGCTATATTATTAAAAATAGTACCAATGTTAACTGAAAGTGTATACAATGAGCGACGAAGTTGTTGATTTGCAGAAGAATGATGCTGCTGAGTATAGCGCAAGCAAGATTACAGTCCTTGAAGGACTTGAGGCTGTCAGGGTCCGCCCTGCCATGTATATCGGTGACACCGGCGAAAGAGGTCTGCACCATCTGGTCTACGAGGTGGTGGACAACTCCATTGACGAAGCTCTTGCCGGTTTTGCCAGCAATGTGCAGGTGATCATCCATCCCGACAACTCCATTTCTGTGGAGGATGACGGACGCGGTATCCCGGTTGATATGCACGAAACTGAGAAGAAGCCCGCTGTTGAGGTGGTGCTGACCGTGCTTCACGCAGGCGGTAAGTTTGACCACAACTCCTATAAGGTGTCAGGCGGTCTTCACGGTGTGGGTGTTTCCTGTGTGAACGCTCTTTCCGACTGGATGAAAGTTGAAGTCTTCCGCAACGGCAAAGTCCATGAAATTGAATTTGCCCGCGGCGTCACCAGAAAACAGCTGACCGTTACCGGGGAAACTTCCAAACGGGGCACCCGGGTCACTTTCAAGCCTGACGGTACCATTTTTTCCACAACTGTCTATACCCACGCAACTTTGATGAACCGTCTGCGGGAGCTTGCTTATCTCAACTCCGGTGTCAGGATCACCCTGACCGATGAGCGTAATGAAGAACAGGGCGGCACTCCCCGCAGCGATGTCTTTCACTTTGAGGGCGGTATCCGGGAGTTTGTCAAAAGTCTGACCACCAACCGGACTCTGATCACTCCTGAGGTGATCTATTTCCACCGTGAACGCAATGGTATCGACGTTGAAGTCGCCTTTCAGTACACCAACGATACCACAGAAAAGATCTATACCTACGCCAATAACATCAACACTGTTGAAGGCGGTATGCACCTGACCGGTTTTCAGGCCTCCCTGACCCATACCATCGGTAAATATGCCAAAGCTGAGCTGAAAAATGACCTCTCTTTGAATGGTTCCGATGTCCGTGAAGGTCTTTCTGCCGTGGTCAGTGTCAAAGTTCCCGATCCTCAGTTTGAAGGTCAGACCAAAACCAAACTGGGTAACTCCGAAGTCCGCGGTATCGTTGAGTCTGTGATGAATGATGAGTTCGGACTCTTTCTTGAGCAGAACCCCAACATCGCCAAAGAGATCGGCAGCAACGTGATCCTCGCCGCCCGCGCCCGCGAAGCAGCACGGAAAGCCCGTGAAACTGTCCGGAAGAGTCCGCTTGAAAATGTGGGACTCCCCGGTAAACTTTCTGACTGCAACAGCCGCGACCCTGAACTTTGCGAGCTCTACATCGTGGAGGGTGACTCCGCAGGCGGTTCCGCCAAGAAAGGGCGGGACAGTAAATATCAGGCGATCCTGCCCATCCGCGGTAAGATCATCAACGTGGAAAAGGTCCGCCTTGACCGTGTGCTGGATAACAAAGAGGTCCAGTCTCTCATCTATGCCGTGGGATGCGGTATCGGTGAAAACTTTGATGTGGAAAAAGCGCGTTATCACCGCGTTGTTATCATGACCGATGCTGATGTGGACGGTTCGCACATCCGTACATTGCTGCTTACATTCTTCTTCCGTCACATGAAACCTCTTATTGAGGCAGGTTATGTCTATATCGCCAAACCCCCGCTTTTCAAAGTTTCACGGGGCAAAAAAGAGCGCTATATTGATACCGAAGATCAGCTCAACCGTTATCTGACCCAGCTGGGACTTGATGATATGACCTTTGCCAAAGCAGACGGCTCCGAAATGGATAAAGATACGGCGGCAAACCTTATTGAACTTTACAACCGGGGCGCGCATATCACCACCGGACTCCGCAGAGGCGGCGGTTTTGAGCCTGAAGAGTACTTCAAGGCGATTACTCCCGAAGGCGTTTGTCCTCCGGCACACCTGACCATCCGTCAGGCTGACGGTATCTACCGCAGTTCTTTTGTTTACGGTGATGAAGAACTCGCCCGGCTTGTCAGCGAAGCTGAGGCCGAGCTGGATGCTGCACTGCCCAAACTGCCTGAAAATGCCACCGATGCCGATGCTGAAATGCGCCGTCAGGAAATCAAACGCCGCATTGATGTGGCACACATCTTTGAAGCACCTGAGTGTACGCTTTTTGTCAAGGAGCTTGCTCAGTTCAATATCAAGCCGGAAAATCTTTACGGCGAAAGCGATGAAGTGCTTTTCTATGCCGGTAATGAACCTGTCCACTCTCTGGCGGGATTCTTTACTGCGGTCCGCCGCAGCGGTCAGTCCAGCGGCGGTGTCAGGATCCAGCGCTACAAGGGTCTTGGTGAAATGAACTCAAATCAGCTCTGGGAAACCACTATGGACCCTGAGCGCAGAACGATGATAAAGGTTACTATGGAAGATGCGATTGAAGCCGACAGGATCTTCAATCTGCTCATGGGTGATGTCGTTGAACCGCGGCGCGAATATATTGAAAAACACGCTGCGAACGTCAAAGACCTCGACATTTAACGCAAAGGAAAGGAAATTATTATGGCAGAAAAAGAGATGCCGGCGATCCCGGCGATTGACAAAGATAAAGCGCTTCAGATAGCGATCAGTCAAATTGAAAAAGAGTTCGGCAAAGGCTCCATCATGCGCCTGGGCGCTGAGGCTGCTGTGGCGGATGTACCCGTTTTCAGCTCCGGCTCCCTTTCCCTTGACTTGGCCCTCGGTATCGGCGGACTCCCCGCCGGAAGGATCGTTGAGATCTACGGACCCGAGTCCAGCGGTAAAACGACCCTCTGTCTCCATGTGATCGCCAACGCTCAGGCAAAAGGCGGCCGCTGCGCCATTATTGACGCGGAACATGCCATTGATCCCTCTTACGCCAAGAAAATCGGCGTTGATATTGATAATTTGCTCATCTCTCAGCCTGACTGCGGCGAAGATGCTCTCAATATCGTGGATATGCTGGTCCGCAGCAACACCATTGATGTGCTTGTGGTGGACTCTGTTGCAGCTCTTGTCCCCCGCGCTGAAATTGAAGGTCAGATGGGCGACTCCCATGTGGGACTTCAGGCGCGTTTGATGTCTCAGGCGCTTCGCAAACTCACCGGTGCCGCCAGCAAAGGACACACCTGTGTTATTTTTACCAACCAGATCCGTGAAAAGATTGGCGTCATGTACGGCAACCCTGAAACGACTCCCGGCGGAAACGCCCTCAAATTTTATGCCTCCATCCGCATGGATATCCGCAAGACCCAGCAGATCAAGGTGGGAGATGCGGTTCTGGGCAACCGCGCCAAGGTGAAGATCGTCAAAAACAAGATGGCGCCTCCGTTCCGTGTTGCTGAATTTGACATCATGTATAACGAAGGTATCTCCAAGATCGGTTCCATCCTTGATGTGGCAACGGATCTGGGCTTGCTGGAAAAACGCGGCTCCTGGTTCAGCTTTGAAGGTGAACAGCTGGGACAGGGCAGGGATCAAACCAAGGCTCTGCTTGCTGCAAATCCTGAACTGTGCCAGAAAATCAGCGACCGGGTCATGGAAAAGATCAAAACGACTCCCGGGGCAGGCGCCAAGGTGGACGCCGCAGAATAAAAGGAGTTTCTTTCTGTGATCTGCGCGCCAAGACAAACAATTCTGCTTTGCGTGGCTGCGCTGATTGTCAATGCAGCTGCATCAGAAGTTGAGAGAAAACCTGCCGGTGACTTGAGAAGTCATTGGGCAGGAAGGGTTCCTTTTGTCCTTGAAAATGGCTGTGCGGAGTGCAAATCAAGACCGCTTTCCGGAATATACAGCGCCTTTTCTGAAGAACTGAAGAAGTCAAAAGGGATCCTTTCTGCTTTCGCAAGCCTGAAACAGGGGAATTATAAACGCTTTGTTGAGAGAATGGAACAGACTGCTGCGGATGAGTCTGATCCGGGACGTTTTACCGCCCGGATCTTTTTGGCTGACCGCGCTTTTCAGGCAGAAGAGTATTTCAAAGCAGGTTCTCTTTACTTTTCTCTCCTCAACGATGGCACTGTTCCTCTTCAAGCCGGGCTTCAGGGGGCAACAGGCGCTCTTGAAGTGCTGCTCCGCACAGGTGCCGACAAAGAAGCGCTGGCAACACTGAAGAAGGCGCTTTTGAAATTTCCCGGACAGCAGCTTTTGTGGGAAAAGTTTGAGATTTTCTTTCTGGGACGCATTGGTGACTATCTGGAGCTGAATAAGATTTGGACCGCCATCAGAGAAAAACATCCCCATGCGCCGGAAGCGCTTCTTTTTGAAGGTCTTACTAAGGGTGCTGATGCCGCCGTCACGGCTCAGATGCGCCGGACCGCTGAAGGTTTTTATGCAGATGCTTTCAACTTTGCCGTTGATGACACAGGACGCCGCAACTGTTTGAAAAAAATAATCGCTATCCAGGAAAAGGAAAATCCGGAAAAAGCATTGCTTTCTGTTGAGCGGTATTTGCGCTTCTTCCCCCGTTCTGCCGATGCCGGAAGTGTAAAACTTCTGAAGGGGGAACTGCTGGTCCGTATGAAAAAGTTTTCAGAGGCTTTGCGGAATTACCGTGAGATCCTCAACAGTAAACAGTTTAAATTTGAAGCAAGAGTTCAGGCGGCTTTCCGTGCCGCCGCTGTTGCTGAAAAAAATGGCGATCTCAGTATGGCGCGGGAGTTCTACAACTCCGCTATCAGACGTTTTGCCGCCTATCCGGAGTTTGCCAACCGGGTCAAGGTCCGGCTTCTGGAGTTTATGATAAGAAGCAGAGAGTTTTCTTCCGCAGCTGTGCTTGGCGATGAGCTTGCCGGAGTGCAGGGCGTAGATCAGGGAAGACTCAATATCTTGCGTCTCAAGGCTTTGACTGAGCTGAAACGGTATGCTGATGCAGCGGCGATCGCCCATTCGCTCTCTTTTTCATCAGATATTTATTCGGCAGCTGAAGGGGCGTGGCAGCTGGCGCGTCTGAATGAGCTCCAGGGGAAAAACAAAGAGGCTGAGCAACTTTATATTGCCTTTGCTGAAAAGTTTTCCACAGACAAGCGGGTCCCTGATGCGCTCCTTGCCGCCGTTGATTTTGCCATCAAGGGGAGACAGTTTCCCTCAGCATTGGCAAGATTGCGCCAATATCTGCAAAAATTCCCGGATCACTCCGGAGTGCAGAAATCCATGAACGCCGTTGTTTTTGTTCTGCTTCAAAGTGATGCTCCCGAAAACCGGAAACAGGCTGAAGAGATGTTCGGGAAAATGAATCAACTTTTCCCCGGTGCTCTTGAAACTGACAGGGCGGCTTTGGAACTGATCCGCCACTCCGGCAGACATGATGAATATGTGACGGCATTGAAGTGGATAGAAAAATTTCTTAAAGAACGCGAAAACAGTCCTCTTTTCCCTGAGGCTTTGCTTCTGGGAGCAGTGAATCTTGAGCGGATGGGAAAATTTGAATTGGCTGCGGGATATGTTGACAGACTTCTTGACAAGTATCCCAACTCCTCTTTTGCAGTTGAGTCCGCCATGCTGGGGGGGAGCTGCTGTTTCCAGGCCGGTGACTACCGGAGCGCTTTGAAGTATTATGAGCGGGCTTGCGAACTGGGAGGCCGGGGCCTTATGACTCAGGTCGCCGCAGGAGAAGCGGCCGATTGCCATTTGCAGCTGCGAAAAAAAGAAAATCTTACCGCAGCCATCCGGATCTATCGGGATCTTGCCAACCGTTCAGAATTTCCTGCTTTGCAGATCCAGGCCCTTTACAAACTTGCTGTTGCGTATGAATATGACAACAACAATATGAATGCCCTTGAAACTTATGAGGAACTTCTGACTCTTGCAGTGAACTCCGAAAAAGTGCGGCGCAGTTCCGGTGCTGCACTCTGGTGTGCCAAAGGTGCCCGCAGCGCCCTGAGGATCATTCTGGGGAATTCAAATCTTCCTGACGGTTCCCAGAGGGCGCAGAGACTTTACCGGCTCTATTCCATGTTGGAGCTTCCCGGCAGCAGCGGAGAACTGCGGCGGTATCTTGAAGAAATACGCAAGCATTACAACTTGCTTGACTGATTAATATTATGGAGTGTGGATGATGACTTACCTTGAATTGATTTAC
This sequence comes from Lentisphaeria bacterium, assembly GCA_017629975.1. Taxonomy (GTDB): domain Bacteria; phylum Verrucomicrobiota; class Lentisphaeria; order Victivallales; family Victivallaceae; genus UBA1784. Next base: position 10,891 of record JAGBWB010000016.1, on the reverse strand, counting down.
AAAGCAGGTCCCGTTATGTGGATCATATTGGCTGCTTTTCTGATTGCCATGACCTTCTTTCTGAAAAAACTGATGCAGTTTCACAGGGATGAGATCAATGTGCCGGAACTTTTGCGCGGATTACGCAACACTTTGCAGCGGAATGCTATCGTTGAAGCTTTGAGCCTTTGCGACAATACCCCCGGCCCCATCGCAAAGCTGCTGGGAGCCGCCATTCTCGCTTATCAGAACGGCGGGGATCTGCGTTCTGCCATGGATGATGTGGCTGTGGTGGAGATCCCCCGGCTTGAAAGATATATTCATTTTATCGGAACGGTCAGCTTTATCATGCCTCTTCTGGGATTCCTCGGTACTGTGATCGGAATGATAGAGGCATTTGAAGCTACCAGAATCTCCTCCGGTATGCTTCCTGAGCTTGCAAATGCCATCGGTACAGCTCTTATTACCACCGCTGCCGGATTGACCGGCGCAGTCATCGGTTATATAGGGCATAATTATCTGGTGGCAAGATTGGATATGATCCTTCTTGATATGGAAAAGGCCGCAATGGAAATCACCTCCATCTGTGAGCAGCAGCGCAATCTTCCGGAGAGCAGAAAAAAATGATGATCCGGGAAAATTCCAAACTCGGAACCAGACGGTATGCCACTTCGCTTAAAATGTATACCGGTTGGCCTTCCGTCATTGCATTGGTGGATATTTTCTTTCTTCTGCTCTGGTTTTTTGCTCAATCTGGTTCTTATACCAGATTGTCCGGGATCAGAGTTGAATTGCCCAGAGTGAAAGCGCCCTCTGTGGCAGATATCAACCAGTACGTTATTTCCATCATGCCCGGAAGAGGAACTCCTCAGCAGTGGAATGTCTATTTCCGTAACTATCCTGTGGAGCTTTCTCAGCTTCAGGAGGAACTTTCAAAACTTCCTGCCCGTCCTGTTCCCATGGTGGCGATCATGGCAGACCGCCGGGCACCTTACGAAGTTGTGGCTCAGGTCATGGCCATGGTCGGAAATATGGGGTTGAACTGTTTTTTGCCGGTCATGCCCATTGACAACCAACCTAAATTGAGATACGAACAGTGAAAAACTTCAGACGGGACAATCAGGAAAATCTGCTGTTGCTCAAGAGCTTCTTTTGCGTTTTGCTGGCTGCTGCCGCAATTCTTCTTCTGTTGTGCCACAGCTCCCCGGTGGAAGAGAAACAAAAGTTTTACGGCGGCGGTGTCAGTCTGCTTCTTGCACATACGCCGGAAGAGAGCAGCGATTTCCTCCGCTGGTCGGAACTTAATGATCCGTCGCGCATCTTCGGATATAATTCAGAAGGAATTTTTTCCGCCTCGGTAAAACAGAAGGCGCCTATGGCTTATCCGGTGCTGCGGAGCTATATCCCGGACTCCTTTGATACCGCTCTTTATTTGCCGGATGTGCAGAAGAGTGAGCCACTGAAAATTGAAAAAAGTTCCGGAACTTTTTCCGTTCCACGCGGGATCTCTCCTGAACGCAAAGTACCTTTTGTCTCTGCCGGAATACCTGTCTTTGATGAAAAGGGCCATGTGGTGACACGCCTTGAGAATATTCCTGATACCCCAAAGGCTGAGGCTTTGCTGATCCGTGTCGGTTCCAACAGGGCGGGGCAGGAGTTCCGCGTCATTGAAAGCTCCGGCGACAGAATGTTTGACAGAAGCGTGACCGGGGCTCTGAAAGGACTTGCCCGTAAAGGTAAAAATTTTTCCGGCATCCTCGCTGTATGGCCTGAAGCCGGGGAGGTGAAAAAATGATTTCTCTGAGTATTGCCGACTTTTTCAGCCTTATTCTGCTTCTGGCTGTGGGATGGATCGCTTTTCTTGCATTCCGTCTTCAGAGCCGCGGTCATCGCCGTGATTGGCATCTGACAAGCCGTCATCTTTTTCAGTGTGACCGCTGTCATCTTTCTTTTGTTCCTGAAAAAGCGGTAACATTGTGCCGTTGTCCCCGCTGCAACGCCCATTGTATCAAGAGGAGTAAATGATGAAAACGTACTTCATTCTCTTTGCTGCCGGAGCGCTGCTCTGGTGCTGTTGCGGTTGCGGACTGCTTCTGCCTGACGGTGAACCGCCCAAGGGAGCGATCGTTGATAATCCCCTGCCGGAGCGATTGACAAAAGAGGAGATGATCCTTTCTCTGGGAAGCCGCATCGCCGCAAGTGCTATGGAGCATTTTCCCGGCGGTCCTGTTGCTGTTGAGGGGGATGTCTCAACATTTCCGACAGCAAGGGCGGCGATCCGGGAGGCGCGGAACATCTGCGGTGTCCGCTTTGAACAGGCGGCCGCCGCCATCTTGCAGGGGCGCAAGGTGAATGATGTCACCTTTGAATTTGAATTGTTTTATTTCAGCCGTTCCATGTGGCGCTGTACTTATATATTGAAATGAGTTGTGTTTGTATGATGAATGAGAAATTGAAAGTTTATTTCGCCGGTTCAGGCAGGATCGCCGTACCGGTTCTTGAAGCGTTGAGCAAAGATTCAAGAATAGAACTTGTGGGTGTGGGAACCCAGCCGGACCGTCCTGTGGGACGCAAAAAAGTGCTGACTCCCACTCCGCTGGGAAGCGCCGCCGCCGGTCTCGGTGTAACGCTCCACAAGTTTGAAAATATAAATGCACCTGAGGCACTCAATGCCATCAGAGCCTGCGGCCCCCGGATGATGGTAGTTCTTTCATACGGACAGCTTCTGAAGCAGAGTCTGCTTGAGCTGCCGGAGCTTGGCTGCATCAATATCCACGGTTCTCTTCTGCCCCGCTGGCGCGGTGCGTCGCCCATCCAGCAGGTTCTGCTGCACCGTGAAAAAGAAACCGGCGTCTGCTTTATGCAGATGGAAAAAGGTTTGGACTCAGGACCGGTGTTCAAGACTTTGACCATGGAAATCCCCGAAAGATGCGGTGCCGATGAACTGGAAATGAAATTGGGAGAACTTGCGGCTGAACATTGTGCGGAAACGCTGCTTCAGATCAGTTCAGGAGAACTTACTGCCATTCCTCAGGAGCACGATAAGGCGGTGGTCTGCCGCAAGATCACACGGGAAGACGGTTCAGTTGACTGGAGTCTTTCAGCGGCACATATTGAAGCTATGAGCCGTGCTTTTGAAAACTGGCCCGGAGCCTTTTTCAGACTCCGCGTTGATGGCGTTGAAAGTGTGGTCACCATCAACGCTTCTTGCGTCCATGATGATATGACAGGCGTTCCCGGAACTCTTCTGACTCCCGGAAACAGAAAAAAGATGATCGTTGCCTGCGGCAGCGGCGCCCTTGAACTTCTTGAAGTGACTCCTGCCGGACGCAAAAATATGCCCGTCGCCGCTTTTTTGAATGGCATCCGCGGAGAATGTATTGAATTTTTACCCGGCATCCAGCCGGATAATACGACCCTTTAAATTATATGGAAAAAACTGATGAAAGTAACCGAAAGCAAAGAAATAATCCTTAACTGCGAGAAGCTGGAGCGGCGCTTTGTCATGCTCCGGAACGGACGCATTGAGGCTTATGAGATAGAAAGGGACGACAAGATGCCCAAGGTGGGAGATATCTACCTGGGGAAGATCGTCAACCTTGATCCCATGCTTCAGGCGGCCTTTGTGGATATCGGCACTCAGAAAAACGCCTTTCTCCACTATCATGACATGCTTCCCGGAAACAGCGAGCTTATTGAGCGGTTTCAGGCAGAGCAGGATGAGGATCTTGAACGCAGGGGGATCGGAAAAAATGAATCTCTCAGTGTGAAAAGACGTAAACGCCTCTCCGGCAGTTCCCGAAGCGAAGCGGAAAACCAGAGACGCCACCGCCGCATATCCACCGCTGATATTCCCTCTATTTTCAAACCCGGTACAGAGATACTGGTTCAGGTGGTAAAGGCGCCCATAAGTACCAAAGGAGCGCGGGTGACGACTGATATTTCCATTCCAGGCAGATTTCTGGTGCTTATGCCCTACTGCGAACATCTGGGACTTTCCACCCGGATCGAAGGAGCAGGGGAACGGGAACGATTGAGAAAGGTCCTTGCCGATCTGGAACTCCCCGAAGGAATGGGACTTATCTGCCGTACCGTGGGCGCCGGCAGAAAAGCGAATTTTTTCAAAAATGACCTTGGAATATTGCTGGATTACTGGCACAAGATCGAAGAGGATATGGAAAAGGTGAAAGCACCTGCACTTCTTTTCACCGAGCCCAACCTTATTGAAAGATCTGTCCGGGATTTTCTGACCGAAGAGTTTACCGGCGTCGTGGTGGATGATAAAGAGGCTTACAAGAGCATTATCGCCACCCTCAAGCGCATGGGGGCCAAAAAGATGACCGGAAAGGTCCACTTCTATAACTCCGCAGTCCCTGTGTATGAATATTACAAGATCAACGATCAGCTGCGTGAAGTGTTCCAGAGAGAGCTTCATCTCCCCGGCGGCGGTGCCATCGTTATTGATGAAACCGAAGCCATGATCGCCATAGATGTGAACTCCGGCCACGGCAGAAAAAGCGCCGCAGACCAGCTTGATTTTATCCTGAAAACAAATCTTGAGGCCGCCGAAGAGATCGCACGCCAGCTGCGGCTGAGAGATATCGGCGGACTCGTGGTCATTGACTTTATTGATATGCGTACCCAGAAAGACCGGGATGAAGTCTACAAGGCGATGAAAAAACTGGTCAAAGATGACCGCGCCAAAACCAAACTTCTCCCCATCAGCAAACTGGGACTTATGGAAATGACCCGCCAGAGAGAGCATGAAAGCATTCTGGATCAGGTTTTCAATCCCTGTCCCTACTGCAACGGTACCGGATTGGTCAAGTCCGCTTTGACGATGAGTGCCGAGATCCAGCGGCGTCTCAACTCCGTTTTACGCGACAGGCGTTACAAGGATGTGGGGGCAATACGGGTCTTTATGCACCCTGAAGTCCTCGCCCGGCTGCGGAATGAAGATTCAAAGCTGCTGGATGAGCTTGAAAGCAAATATAAACACCAGCTGAGTTTCAGGATCGATCCTCTGTTGCATTGTGAGGAGTTCAAACTGGTGGATCCTGAAACAGGTGTGGAACTTGTGTGAAATATACTTTGAAAAGGAAACTTTTTAAGAAAGGATATTATGAGGAAACTGCTGATCGTAGAGTCCCCGACCAAAGCGCGGACTATTGAAAAAATGCTCGGCAAAGATTATATGATCGTCGCCTCCATGGGACATATCCGGGATTTGCCGGAGCATGAACTGGGTGTCGATATTGATAATAAATTCGCCCCGAAGTATGTGGATACCGCCCGGAGCCGCTCCGTGGTCAAACAGCTGCGCGACAGCGCCGCCAAGGCGGATGAAATCTATCTCGCCCCTGACCCTGACCGCGAAGGAGAAGCCATTGCATGGCATATCTATGAGGTTCTCAAGAGTAAGGCAAAGGCGCCTTTTTTCCGGGTGACGTTCCATGAAATCACCCGCTCTGCCATTGAACAGGCTCTGATGAACCGGGGAGATATCAATCTGAATCTGGTGGACGCCCAGCAGGCGCGCCGGGTCCTTGACCGTATCGTGGGTTATCAGGTGAGTCCTCTGCTGTGGAGCAACTTGAAAAAGGGCAGCAGTGCCGGTAGAGTCCAGTCGGCTGCGCTCCGTCTGGTTGTGGAACGGGAGCGGGAGATCGCCGCATTCGTCCCAAGAGAGTATTGGACATTTTCTATTCTTTTCGGCGCAGAACCTGGCAATTTCAAAGGCAGACTTTTCAAGATCGACCGCAAGGAGTTTGTCATTCCCGATGCCGCTGCTGCTGAGGCGCTGGAGTCCAGTGTCAGGAATGGCAGTGCCCCCCGGATCGTTTCCATAACCGCCCAGGAGCGTAAACGCAATCCCCAGCCCCCCTTTACAACCAGTACGCTTCAGCAGAGTGCCAATACGGTGCTCCATTATACTGCGACCAACACGATGCGTTATGCCCAGCAGCTTTATGAAGGTGTGGAACTGGGCAACGGCCCTGTGGGTCTTATCACCTATATGCGTACTGACTCCGTCACTGTGGCAAGAGAGGCGCAGATCGCCGCCGCCAACTTTATCGGGACTCATTACGGTAAGGAGTATGTTCCTGAAAAGTTCAATTACTACCGGAACAAAGCCGCCGCTCAGGAAGCGCACGAGGCGATCCGCCCCACTGATGTCACCCGGACTCCGGAGTCTGTGGCGCAGTTCCTTGACCCCATGCAGCTGAAACTTTACGCTCTCATCTGGAAACGCTTCGTGGCAAGTCAGATGAATTCCGCCCGGCAGCAGCTGACCACCGTTGATGTGGAGATCGCAGGCGCCGACGGCAGAGCGTTTGATTTCCGTTCCACTGCAACTGTTACTGTGTTTCCCGGATTTACAAAGTTGTGGGATGACGGCGAAAAGAGCAAGGAAGAAAAGGAAAATGCTTCTGTTCTGGGACAGCTCAGAGAAGGCGACTCCCCCGTTATCAGAAAGTTTGACAAAGAACAGAAATTTACCGAACCGCCGCCGCGTTATTCAGAAGCCGCACTCATCAAGGCTCTTGAAGAAAACGGTATCGGGCGTCCTTCTACCTACGCAACGATCCTGCGGACCATTCAGGACCGGGATTATGTCAAACGCGATCAGGGAAAACTGGTGCCGGAAGAATTGGGGTTCCAGGTCAATGACTTTCTGACTGATAAACTGCCTTTGCTTTTTGATATCGGTTTCACCGCCCAGATGGAAACCAAACTGGACGAGATCGAAGAGGGAAAACTGCCCTGGATCGAGATGATGACAGATTTTTACCGGCAGTTTGTCCCTTGGCTGACCGCCGCAAAGGTCCGTCCCCAGATGCCGGAGGAGATTTGCGCTTCTCTTTTGCAGTGCTTTGAGAATGTGGTCTTTGATCCTGCCAAAAAGATCGGGAACCGTTCATACGATGACAAGCGTTTCTTCAACTCTGTGAAGAAGGCTTTTGATGAAAACCACTCCATCTCAGACCGCCAGTTCCAGGCTCTGCTGGGAATGGCAAAGCGTTACAGAAAGCAGCTGGATGACGCCCTGATCGCCTCTCTGCCCGAAGAGTACCGGGAGATCATTGAAGCCCCTGAAGAGGAGAGTTCATCTGCCGCTGCCGATCCCGGACTTACGCCTTTGTTTGCCGCTCTTGACAAGGTGGAATTTCCAAAGCCTGAAGGCAAAGGAAAGCGCGTCTTTGATGAACGCAAATTCTTTACTTCTCTCAAGCAGCAGCATGAAGCCGGAAAAGCTCTCTCTGAAAAGCAGATGGCAGTCCTCAAGCGGATGGCAGAAAAATATATTGCCCAGCTCAAGGATGAACCTGCCGTGCAGGAGTTCCTCGGCACTAAAGCTGCTGAATTGCTCCGGAGCGCAGAAGAGAAAAGTGATGCTTCCCCCGAAGCCGGAAGCGGCAATGCCGGTGAACTGCTCCGTGAGCTTGAACAGGTCAAAGAGTGGGCTGCTCCGGTGAAACGCGGGCGTTTTACATACGATGACAAGAAATTTTTTACTTCTGTAAAAAAACAGTTTGACGAAGGTAAAGTTCTCAGTCCCAAACAGCTGGCGGCACTTGAGAAACTTGCTGAACGTTACAGAAAAAAAGAAGAACAGTAAATTTTTTGGAGAAATGAGCATGGAAAACGAAAAGAAGACGGATGAACTCCGGCAGGAGGCTGTGAAAAACGAAGAGCTCAAAGAGTGCAAAGGCGCAGAAGAGACAGCTGAAAACGGTAAACAGGAGAAAAAGAAAAAAAGCAAAGTTCTGAAGATCGTTCTGTGGTGCGCCGGTATTCTGCTTGCGCTCCTGGTCGTATCTCTTGTGTTCCGTGACGTGCTCATTGAGAACGGAGTCCGCCATATCGGTTCTCTGGTCACCGGAACAACGGTTCAGATCGATTCCTTCAAATCATCTTTCAACGGAACAATTGAGATCAAAAACATCAAGGTCGGAAATCCTGCCGGATATCAGAAACCTAATGCTTTTGAAATTGACCGCATATATGTCAAACTTGATACTTCAACTCTTACCGGCAGGGAGCCTGTGGTTGAGGTCGTGGAAGTAGCCGGTGTGCGTGTGGATATGGAGGTCAAGGGACCTTCTCACAGCAACCTGACCGACATTCAGAAGAATGTTGAAAGATTTGCAGTAGGTTCCTCTACCGGTTCCGAAGAGAAAAAAGCCGATCCTGATGCGCCAGCTCCGCTGATCAAAAAGATCGCTTTGACCTCCATGTCTGTTTCTCTTTCAAGTTCAACGCTGCGCTCATCCGTTCCTGTTCCTCTTGCTCCTGTTTATCTTGAAAACATCGGCGGGAAAGGGAATCCCATCGGCAAGACTCTGCTGGAAATCTTCAATAATTTCATGAGTTCCGTCAATGCTGTCGGAGGAACCCTCATGGGGGGCGTTGAAGCCATCGGCAAGGCTGGACAGAGCATTTCCGGAGGCGTTTCAGACGGCGCCAAAAGTCTGAATAAAAGTTTCAACAGTTTGTTCAAGAAAAAGAAATAAGGTCTCTCCCATGTTTTATTACGATGTCTTCCCCAAAGTGGTTCCGGCAGATGAAGTTTCTGTGATCCGCATCCGTCCCCGCTTCAGTCACGCCTCTTTTGATGAAAATGCAAAAATCTCTGTGACCCATGCTTTTTATGACCGCACTTCTTCTTCCAGAGAGCCGGAATGGAAAATTGAGGACGGAACTCTGATTGTAAAAGATCATTTTGAATCTGAGCAGGAGCATTCTCTGCAAGTTCTCATGAGTTTTGAGAACGGCAAGGAAAAAAAGGTGGATATCCGTCTCTTTTCCCTTTTGCCCGACTGGTATGCTCTGCGTCCTTTCAAAGGGGATATCCATCTGCACAGCAATAAATCCGATGGTCAGGAAGATGGACGTTACCTTGCCGCCCGCTACCGTCAGGCGGGATTTGATTTCATGGCTCTGACTGACCACAGACTTTATGAACCTTCAGTTGAGGTCCTTGAGTATTGGAAAGATCTTAATCCTGATTTCAAACTTTTCCCCGGGGAAGAGGTCCATGCTCCTGACAATCCGGTGCATATCGTCAACTTCGGCGGCAAGCGCAGTGTCAATGCCATCTACCGCGAGGATGAAGCACAATACCGGCGGGAAGTGGCTGAGATCATAGAAGCCATGCCTGACAAAGAAGAGGGCAGGGATTATTTTACAGTCGCCGCTTCAGAGTGGGTCTTCAAACGCATTCAGGAAAATGACGGTTTGGCAGTTTTCTGCCATCCCTACTGGAGTATTGCTTCCGGAAATTATGTTTCCGAATGGAACAATGATGAAATCATCAGACGCCGCAAATTTGATGCCTATGAGGCCATCGGCGGTTTCTTCCGCTGGCAGTATCACTCCAACAATCTGCAGGTTGTCCGCTACTATGAAGAGCTGGCAAAGGGGAACAGCTTCCCTGTGGTGGGGGTCAGCGATTCCCACGGCGGCGATACTTTCCCCTTTGATTCGAGCCGGGGAGGGCGTATTACCAACGACAGCCGCGACGCAGATCTTTTCAACTGGTATTATACCATTGTCCTTGCCGAAGAATGCGAACTGCCCAGTTTGATCGGCAACATCAAAAAGAATAATTCTCTGGCAGTGTGTGCCCCCTCCGGGGAGCGTCCGGAGGTCTTCGGTTCGTTCCGGGGGGTGCGTTACGGGATATTCCTGATGCGTGAATATTTTCCGCAGCTCCGCAGTTTTTGCGAGGTTGAGGGTTTGCTGATGCAGCATCATCTTGCGGGGGATGATTCTTCTGAGGCGCTCAAGCTGCTCAGGGGACGGACCGCTGCATATCGTGATATGTGTTTCAAGCGCAGTAACTGATCTGAAAAAAAAGGAGGAAATGAAAATGATCAGAAAAGGTATTGCTTTTGTTATGGCAGCTGTTTTCTGCTGCGGATTGACCGCTTCAGAAGTCAGCGAAAAGAAGATCCGCATGATCACCCAGATCGTCCGCGGAGAATTTAAGAAGATGGTTGTTGTGGCTCCCGGAAAAACAATCAAATCCTGGCAGTATGATTCCAAAAATAAGAGTGCATCTTATGCCAAAATCAAAACCGCCATTTACAACAATGTCAAAAAGAAGGTTCAGCCTTTTGAAACCAAAGCCAAGCAGGATGGGATCCCCCCGAAAGTCCGGAGTGAAATCTACAAAAATGTGGCGAAAAGATTCCCCTACAAGACACCTGCCGATATCGCTCTGGGCGCCATGAAAGAGGCTGAATTGGCATACCCCCTGGTGAAAAAAGGTGATGATGTGACGGTTCGCTATTACCGCGGCGGTATTTTTACCAAGAGCGAGGGTAAAGTTCAGAGCATCCGGGAGGGCGGACAGGTCTACGAAGTGGGCAACAAGCTGGTGCGGGTTTCTGAGATCGTGGAGTCCGACCGCAGATATTTTGATCCCGAACTCAATGCCAAATTGCGCCAGGAATTTATTGATGACTTTCAGGATCCCAAAAAGTTTGCCCAGATCAAGCGCGATTATACCAATCACTTGAACGCTGAAGCCCTGAGCAAGATCATTACCAATGAAAAGAATGGATATATCTTTTTCAGAGACCGTTGGGTGACAGCCAAGTATGTCACCGATCAGCTTATTGTTCATTATCAGAAAGTGACTGACAAGCGTATCGCTGTCGAGAGCAGCCACATTGTCCGCGGCGGCAGGGCGCCGGTCAAGAAAAAGAAATAAGACGCATTTTGCGAAAAAAGATAAAAAAGCTGCTGCAAGAGTTGAAAAAGTTGAAGTGCACCCCAAAAGTTGGACACAACTTTTGAGGTGTACTTTTTTATGGAAAAAACACGAAAGAAACAGCGTCAGTATAGTGTAGAATTCAAACTTTGTGCTATATTAGATAAGCTTAATAACGGTTTAAATTATTTT
>JAGBWB010000195.1 GCA_017629975.1 Lentisphaeria bacterium | reverse complement strand
TGATGGTGAATCCGGGTAAGGAAAAGAAAGAACCTGTTCAGGAGTGACGCTTCATCGGGTGATGTTTCTGACCCACTTGTATTTTTTGTAATGGAACATCACCCAGGGGATTTTGCCCACTTCGTCAAGACAGGTGCATCCGTAGATCACAAGCACCGGAAGATGAAGATAAAAGGCGCCGAAAAAGGCACAGGGCAGCGCAATGCCCCACATGCACACCACAAGGCTGTATACATCAAACAGAGTGTCTCCCCCTGCGGAAAAGATTCCGTTGATGACCACGGTGCAGACACAGCGTCCGATCATGTAAACTGAGAGGATGATAAACATTCCGGTCAGATACTCCTGAGCAAGCGGCGTCAGTTTGACCGCCCTTGAAACAAGGGGCAGACTCAGCAGAATGACGCCAGTTGCCGCAAATCCGACGATGAAAGCAAGATACGCTGACTTGGCGCCGTAGATCTTTCCCCGCAGCAGTTTCCCGGCTCCCAGTTCGTTGCCGATGATGACCGAACTGCCGAAAGCCACACCATTGCAGACGCAGCAGCAGAGATCCCGCACCACGGCGGCAATGGCGTTGGCGGCGGCGGCATCTTTGCCCATGTGTCCCATGATCGCTGTGTAGGCGGTGAATCCTGTTCCCCAGAGCATGTAACTGCCCACCAGGGGGGAGGTATAGCGCCAGAAATCAAGGATCAGCTCTTTTTCAAAGGTGAAGATCCTCTTGACGCGCAGCCGGATGAATCCCTTTCCGGCTGAAAAGAGGAGACACCCCGCAAGTTCAAAGACGCGGGCAAGAAGCGTGGCAAAGGCGGCGCCTTTCACGCCCATGGCAGGAGCTCCGCAGAGTCCGAAGATGAAGATGGCGTTGAAAATGATGTTCAATACCACCGCGCCGGAGCTGATAAGGGCGGAAATACCTGCGTGATCGCTGACACGCATAATGGCAAGATAGCACTGAGAGAGACTGCAAATAATGTAGGACCAGGAGGCAAGGCGCAGATATTCAGCGCCGATCTCAATGAGGAGCGGATCAGAGGCAAAGATCTTCATCAAGGTTTCGGGAATAAAAAAGCATCCGGCGAAAAAGAGAAGTGAAACAAGTGTGGACTCCCGGATACTCAATCCGAAGATCTTTTCCATAACCGGGATATCCTTTTTGCCCCAGTACTGAGCGCCCATGATCCCCACGCCTCCGACAATGGCGCCAACGAGACAGTTCTGGATGAACTGCACCTGAGTGGCAAGAGAAACCGCCGCCATGGCATCCTGATTGAGTTTCCCAAGCATAAAGGCGTCCGCCGCTGCCACCAGCGCCACCATCAGATTCTGCAACGTGATGGGCATGGCAAGTGTGACCAGTTTCTGATTGAAAAAACGGTCTTTGAACAATCGTTTCAGCATTTCTTATGACTCCTGAGTAAAAGCAAGAGTCATAATATACTTTGCGGAGTCTCTTTTTTCCACCGGAAAATCTCTCCGGATGGATGAAAAAAAGGCTTTTTTAACTGTAAAGCAGATCCGGCGCCACAGGATCGTAGCGGGGATGCCGGCACTCGGGAACTCTCATGCCTCCTGTACGGTAAATTGCAGGCGGTGCTTCACAGGCGAACTTGAGGACAGGGGAAAGTTTTTTCTGAAGCAAAGAGGGGAGTTTCACCGTGACTTTGTCTTTTTGCTGAGTAAATTCAAGAGAGAACGTACCGCAGGCGGTAACACTTTTGACCTGCGTGTTCAAGCCGCAGAGAGTATATTCTTCTTCGGGGAAGTAGTGCATGGTGAGAAAGAGATCCTTCCCTGAAGCGGTAAAACGTCCGCTGTGATCCCAGTCCCCCCGGTCTCCGGGAGAGGGAAGCGTGGGAGAAAAAGGCATCTTTTCACAGGAGGTGATGGCTTCACGCCCTCCCTCTTTCAGCCATGTTCCCACCTGGCGGAGTATTTCAACAGAGCGCTCCGGGATGGAGCCGTCTCCCCGGGGACCTATATTCAAAAGCAGATTCCCCCTGCCAACAGCGCATGAAAGAAGCATATTGATCACCTCAACAGGAGACTTCCAGTTGTGATCAAAGGCATGATATCCCCAGTGGTCATTCAAGGTGACACAAGCCTCCCAGGGCCGCCATGGGGAGGGGGCGGTCAGGTGCTGTTCAGGTGTGCCGAAGTCACCCGGAAGTCCGTTTCTGCCGTTGAAAAGGAGTCCCGGAGAGAGGACGCGCAGTTCTTCATTCATTCTTTCCGCCTGCCATCCCTGACTGTCAAAGGGCCACCATCCGTCATACCAGAGGATGTCAAAGGGTTTGTATAAAGAGACCAGTTCTTTCAGGCGGGCAAAGGTTTTTTCAATGAAGATGTTGTAAGCGCTTTGATCTTCCAGCGCCGCCACACCGTCAGGCTGGTCGAACCAGTTGTTCAAACTGTGATAGAGTCCGATTTTAAGGCCGTATTTCCGCGCGGCGCTGACCACTTCATTTGTCAGATCTCTGCCGCATGAGCGGTAGACGTTGTGGGAAGATCGTTCCGTGTTGAACATCCGGAACCCTTCATGGTGCATGGTGGTAAAGACGATGTACTTCATGCCGCTTTCAACGGCAAGGCGGCAGATAAAGTCCGCATCAAATTTCCGGGGATCAAAATTTTTGGCATATTCTGCCATGACCGCAGGGGGGATCTGTTCCCGGTTCATGGTCCACTCGCCTCTTGCGATCTGTGAAAAGAGTCCGAAATGGACAAACATGCCGTACTGAAGCTGCGAAAATTCCTCAATTGTCATAACTGAACTCCTTTGTAAGTTGACTCTTCAGAATAATTTACTTCTGCAAAAGAGATATTTCAAGCCAAAGTGTATTTTTTTATGAAAGGAGGTAATTTCAAAAGATCATTAAAAAAGCGCTCTGTAAAAAGTTATTTTACCTGCCCGTGACGGGAACAGAACTTTATAAAAAAATCTTTAACCCCAGGGACGCACAGAACAGATCCGGGAGAATCAGATATGCTTTCAGTAACTGAAGTTGTTCAGAGAGAACCATCTGCCCTTGTAAAAGCGGGCGCCGGGCCTGGTGCGGCGTCTGCCGTCAGGTTGAGAGATATGTTCGCTCCACCAGCGCGTGACGGGCTTCTGGAATATCAGCTCGCCCGTGGCAGGGTTGACGGAAATACTTTTCCAGCCCCAATGGTTGTTGAAGAGAGAAAACTTACGGCTCCGGGTATCAAATTTCAGAATCGCAAAGTTGCCTGTGAGAAAAAGGTTGTGACTTCCCGGTTCGGGGAAAAGATCGTGTCCGGCAAAATAGAAGCGCCATTTTTCAGGGATCTTTTTCAGTTCTTCCTCTTTGAGAAACGATCTGTTGTCCAGCTTGAAAGAGAATTTCTTTTTCAGCGCCGGAGCTTTTTTTGAAAAGTTGTACTCAAAGGCGGCAAGTTCTTTTCCGCCTGCCGCCCAGAGGAGCTGCTGAGTTTTATCCCATACGCAGCCGTGGGCGTCATAAAGAGGATAGAGGGCATGAGGGGGACCTGAGTACCCCGGCGTAAGATTCTTTTCCGGAACGCAGTAAAGAGCAAGGGCACTCCCCGTGCTTGATGCAGAGACGATATTGCCGTCAGGGAGCAGCTCCGCCGAATGGGGATTTTTAGGAGCTTTCGCGTAAAACAGCACTCTCCCCGCAGGAATATCCAGCAGCGCGACTGCTCCGCCGCTTGCGGTCATCAACACTCCTGTTCCCTTGCGGACAACTTTGCACTCAGAGGGGTTGTTGAACCACCTCTTGTGCTCTTTTTTTACACCGGGATCCGCTGCGGGATCCCATGCCCACAAAGTACTTTCAGGTGTGCTCCAATCTTTGTCTGCCGCCATGATGACGATGTGTTCATTGGATTGCTCTGTGCAGATGATTGCCCGGTCAAGGGGCAGAGAACAAGCAGGACCTGCGGCGTTTTGAGGCGCCGCACAGCCGCAGGTCATAAGTATGAGAGAGAGCAGAACGAAAGATCCGGCAACAGACATGTCAGAAAGCTTTTAAAGATAAATGTAATCTTTTCTCTGATCTTCAGGATGCTTCTTGAATACCACGTTTTCAATTTTGAAGTTGTCAACATGGCGCACAAAAAGCAGCGCCGGGAAAGGCTCGTACCCGAAAGTGAAGGTGCTGGGGAAGGGATGGGCATCTTCAGTGACTTCACGGTCTTTCCAGTGGGGTTCAACGGAGCCGTTGATTTCAAAGGTGCAGTTTCTCAGAACGATATTTTCCATGTTGAAGTTTTCCATACCGCAGATGTAGCTGCCCTGAGTACCGGCGTTGAAGACCTGAATATTTTCAAGGAGCACGTTGCGGAAATAAGAGGGTTCACCACCGCCGCCGGGTTCACCCAGACGGCCCCGTTTGCGGTTGCCCCAGCGCATATACAAGGGCATACGCGCTCCGAAGATCTTCACATCTCTGATGGTCACATCATCCACAAAAGCGCCGTCAACAGCGCCGATCCCCAGCGCGGCGGCGCCCCGGTAATCTTCACGCTCCACGTTGCCCGCACATTCAGAGGGGACGATCAGGAGCCGTTCAGCGACGACACGGGTATAGCCTGCGTTGCTTTCGGTGCCGAGTTTGAAAGCGGCACAGTGGCTGCTGAGGATACAGTCGTGGACATACACATCGGAACAGACTGTATCGGTTCCGGTTTTCAGACAGATGCCGTCATCCCCTGAGTCAACACGGCACTTCCAGATCTCCACGTTGCAGCAGGAGTCAATGTCAATACCGTCGTTGTTCAGACATCCGTGGTTGCGGACCACGATATCGTGAATCTGCACATGGCGGCACTTGATGTAATGCTGCATCCAGAAAACAGAGTTCTGCATCGTTATGCCTGATACGCTGATATTCTCACATTCGCCGAACCAGATGACTCTGGGAGCGCTTCTGTGGATCTCATGGGGCGTATATCCGGCGTTTCTGCCGTCGATCATGCCATCGCCTTTGATGGTGATGTTTTTTTCTTTCAGCGCAAAAAGCAGAGCGCGGATCCCGTTGCGTCCTTCGTAGAAAGGAATGGGGGAGGGATCGTAATGGGGATAATCCTTTTCATCGTTGGAGCCGAAAAGGACGGCATTGAGTTCAAACTCAAGGGTGATATTGCTGCACAATACAAGGGTTCCTGAAACATAACCGCCAGCGGGGAAAAGGAGTGTGCCGCCCCCTTCTGCTTTACAGAGGTCAATGAGCTGCTGCAAAAGAGCGGTCTGGGGTTCAGGAATATTGGGGACGATGCCGAAATCTGTGACTTTATATGTATTCATTCTTATTTTACCTCAATGGTTTGGATTTTCTTCATTCCGGTGTTGAAATGGGTCACACGGAGCTGCCATTTACCTTTGACGGCGTTGTAGGGGATCTGGAAACTCCACTTACCGCTGCCGTTTTCAGTGCGCACATTCATGCGGTAGGGTCTCTGATCTTTGCCCGCAGGATCAAAGAGCTTGATGTTGAACTGCTGAGGTCCGACAGCACCTTTGGCTGTGAAACTGAACTCCGCTTTGGCACCGGCTTTGAGAGAAGAAGGAGCTTTGAGTTCAAGGGCATTGACCTTGGCTTTCTGAACTGAAATGAAGTTGGCGATACCGGGAACGAGGAGGTTCTTGAAAGTGTCTCCGTAACCCAGATATCTGGCGTTGCGGATATCGTAAAGATGTCCCTTGAAAGGCAGCTTGACGGTAATGTTGTCACCTTTCTTCCGGTCAATGACATCACTGGGCGGCGGCAGATTGCCTTTGCTTCGCGGAATGGCGGGCGTTTTGTAGAGAGCAACGGTTCCCGTGGATTTATCCCAGCGGACCATTGCCATGCAGGGCAGCTCTCTGCCCTTGCTGTCGAGGACTGTCATGTCGGGCTTCACACCGGAGCGCTCCAGCTGCTTTTTAACGATGTTGCGTATTGCCAGCTGTACTTGGGCATCGGCTGATTGGGAAGTTGCCATTTCGCCGCCGGCACCTCCCAGCTGGATGAAGTGATAATCGCTGAAGGCGAAATTGAAATTGACAGTACGGCCTTTTCCGTAATGTTTTTCCTGAATGACAGGCATTCCCTTTTCAGCAACTTTGAACTTGCCTCCCAGCTTGGGCAGCTGGGCGTAGGCGATGTCGATGGGACCGTCATAAGGCGCAAAGAGTTTGTTCATTACGGGGGAATTGCGGCGTTTGCCGTGACCGTCGTAACGTCCGGGAGCAAAGTCGGCGATGAGGGTCCCGCCTCTCTTGACGAACTCTTCCAGCTTCTGTGCCTGAGCGTCAGAAACAGCAACTGCCGCAGGCAGGATCACCACCTTGTATTCAGCAGGGATGCCGTTTTTCTCAACCTTTTCATAATCCAGGAACCGGCAGCCATATTTCATGTCGTCCAGCAGTTTCACCCAGGAGTTCTGTGTGTTCAGCCATTCGCTTCTTCCGAAGGTGGCAATGGCGGTGAAAAGGGAACTCTGGGAGTAGAGCAGGGCGATTTCAGGTGCAGGAGTGGCTGAAAGCCACAGTTTGGTGTAGCCGCTGCGGAATTCATCCACTGCCGCCCTGGCAAAGCGCACGTTCCGGGTGGGGGTGCCGTCGCCGTTGGTCATGGTGGGGGGCCAGAAGGCAGCCATATTGCTGCCCCGCAACAAACTTGTCCACATGGGATTGACGCAGTAGGATTCCTGATCGGTATCGGCGTAGCAGTAGGTCAGCCACCGTCCGGCAAGGATGTTTTTTCCTCCGAGATCGTGGATCAGTTTCACCTGGATCCCGCTGTAATAGCTCATGACCTGACAGTGTTTCATATACTGGACCCAGTCGTAACCGTATCCGGGGGACTGGGTTCCGCTTGCGCCCATGCGGGCATGGGGATTGTATTTCACAAGATCGGTCAGGTGACTGCGGAACTGTCCCCAGGCGAAGGTCGCCGCCATAAAGAGTTTGTGGTCGAGCCAGGGGGCGAGATTCTCTTTGCTCTTGAGTTCGTCAAGCTGTTTGGGCATGACTTCGGCGAAAGAGGCGTAGCGGGTTTCCCACACCTTGTTCAGTGCGGCGATGGTTTTGTATTTCTCTTT
Organism: Lentisphaeria bacterium; assembly: GCA_017629975.1. GTDB lineage: Bacteria > Verrucomicrobiota > Lentisphaeria > Victivallales > Victivallaceae > UBA1784. The sequence goes on along the minus strand of JAGBWB010000195.1, from coordinate 9,491 downwards.
GAGAACTTCACGGAACTTTTTCAAGCAGTGTTCAGAGAAGCAGACGGTGCTGCCCAGGAACTGTTCATCACCGCTCCAGAAGTCACGGATATCGTAGTACCCGAGCATGTTGTTTTTGCCGTAGTGGGTTTTCAGCAGTTCCGTGTTTTTGGCAAGGTATTTGGGATCGTGGAAACAGGGGTTGCGGACAGGGTCGCTCTTTCTGTCGCCGCGGTAGGGAGCGCTGTTGCGGAAACTTGCAAGACCCATGGGACTTGCGGCGAGGTTTTCATAACGTGCCGCGCGGTAGATGTCCTGGGTGTTGGCGCTGTAAGGAGTGTTTGCCGTCACGCCGTCCAGTTCAAGATGGCGTGCCAGATGGCGCTGGAATCCCCAGGTGGTGGCGAAAAACTCTGTGAAGTCCGTGGGGCCTGCGGGAGATGAAAATTCGCAGATGGTTTCAGCGATGGGGAGAGCATTTTTCTTCACTCTGACCATCAGATTGTTGATGACGGTCCGGGGCGCAGGAAGAGTAAGGGAGACCGTCTGTTTCGCAAGGGCGGGGAGCGTCTTACGGGCGATGATGCGCTTGAAGGTGTCTTCTACTTCCACTTCCACACTGCTTCCGGCAGGGAGGGAGGTGAGATTCAGGTCAAAGACCAGAGGTTTACCCTGGGGGAAGATCCTGTCGGCATTTTTGAAATCCACATTGATCTTGACTGCTTCAGGCATATCCACCACAAAAGCACCGGCGTCAATGACTTTGCCTTTATTGTCAAGCAGTCTGGCATCGGCAACCAGTTTGCCGCCGGGGAGTGCCGCAGCGGGCAGGGGGATCTTATTGATGCCGGGTTTCAGAGAGAGCTTGAGATTTTTCACAGCTTTGGTTTCACGGAACATGTTGTTGTATTCAAGTTCCAGATCGACGGACTGCGCCTTGCTGCTGTTGATGACCACCTCTTTCCCGTTGCCGGAAACGAAGTTGGCAGACAATTTGCTGCCGGAAAGGTAGCGCATGATCTGGAGCTTGGCAAGGTTCTGATACTCCCACCAGGGGTAATCCCGGCTCAGATAGGTGATCCGGTTGCGGGCGGTGTTTTCCTGTGATTCGGGGATCAGGGGATTGAATTTTGCAACGGTATCGCAGTAGATAACGTAGGATTTCCCCTTTTTATACCATTGGATGGCACGGTTCCTTGCGAGCTTTTTCATCTCGGGAAGCATGAATTTGACCGGAGCTTTGACCGCTTTGCCCTGAAGTTTGGGGAACATCTTGCCGCTCAGGATAATGAAGTGAGTTCCCTTTTTCTGCCAGTTGGCAAGGATCTGTTCCATATCTTTGCCGTAACGCTGGGGGGGGAAACGGGTAATGATGACCACTTTGGGGGCTTTGGGGAGTGCTTTGATCGTTTCAGCAGAGTAGGTGCTGAGTTCTTTGCCGAATGTGGCGACGTGGACGCCGTAAATACCGGTGCTGGAAATGATTTTGTTCAGCACAGGAACGACTTTGATATTCATGGGCATACGCGCGGCAAGTTCGACGACCAATTTTTTGTCGATCATCAATCTGCCCCGCTCATGTTCAAAGGAGAGATAAAGGATATCAAGAGCTTTTTCAGCGGGAGCCGGGTGGAACCATTTTTTATGGGGATTGGCGGCTTCAAGAGAGAGTTTTTCCAGATATTCAAGGGGAACGCCCCACTGTTCTTTCAGTTCCTTGCGACCTCTTTCAAGGGGGGTGATCTTGTTGCATGTAATGGGTTCAGCTTTCACGCTCACATTGTCCAGAAGGACCTTGCCCGGGTTTTTGGAGGAACGGCTCACGGAAATTGCCATCATGGCGCTGTCGGCAGGGGCATAGATCTTTTTCTCGATTTTTTTCCAGTCAAAGCTCTGTTTGGAACTGAAAGCGAGAACGGAATTTTTTGCCATTCTTTTGCCTTCGGCATCATAGAAAACGAAATAGCAGCGTGTCATATTCTCTGAACCTTCGTTTTTGACCATCAGAGAAAGTTTGTAAACTCTGTCCGCTTCAGGGATGAGAGGAATGACCAGTTCACCGCCCCGGAGGCAGGGGGAGCCGTTGACGCCTGCTGTTTTCAGATATTCGGCGTAATAGTTTTTGTTGGTAACAAAGTGGTGATCCGCAGGGATGGCGGGATTTTTGGCATCGGCCTTGTCAAAGGAGCCGTTGCAAACCAGTTCGCCCCCGGCGGGAGCTTTTTCTTTGAGTTTCAAACCGTCGGTGCGGTTGTAGTAGATACGGCAGTCAAAAGGTGAAGCATCATAAGATTTGCGGAGACCGGTTTTTGTTGAGTAGATGCCTTTTTTCAAAGTGGCGCGTGCAACGCTGCCCATGGGGTGAAATCCGGGGACCTTGATCAGCACTTCTCTGCCGTTCATGACATATCCCACCGGGCGGTCAAAAGAGGGGGCGCCGTTTTTCAGCTGGAAAATGGCGATCTTGTCAACCGGAATATCTTTGGGCAGCAGCACGGCGCGCCAGGAGTCTTTGAATTGTCTTTTAAGTTCAATATCAAAGAATTTCGTATCTTTGGGCAGCTCTTTCTTGATGGAGCGGATCTTGTAGGAACGATCCTCCTGAAGATTCAGCTGATCCACCATGGCGGGGATCTTGCCCTTGACGGGGCGGGCGGTGAACTTCTTTTGAGCGATGAGTTTGTTCAGATCTTCTGTGAAGTGGAGCTTGATGGAAAAGCTCCTTTTGCCCCCTGCGGGGATGGTGGCTTCATCGCTGAAAAATTCAGTGCTGGCGGAGCGTCCGTTGACGAACCAGTTCATGAGCCCTGCGGTGCTGTCGGCGGGATATTCAATGAGCATACCTGATTTGTCATCTGAACCGATGGCAAGGTAGGTCTGGGGCGGCAGCTTGGAAAAGGTCATGTAGGTCTGCTGTTTCAGCTTTTTGAGTCCCTTGATACCGGGCTGCCAGTAGATGTTTTCCCGGTCGGAGCGGTAGAAGTAGTTGCGGGAGCTGAAAGAGATGGGCTGGGCTGTTTTGCCGGTGTTGACAAGTTCATAGACCACTTCAAGGGTGTTGCCGGTGCGGATCTTGTAGGTTTTGTTGAGGCGCAGCCAGTTATAGACGGTCCCTATAACGGAAAAGGTGATATCCGCTTCGCCGGATCTTTTGAGGTTTTTCCAGGAAACAAGTTCGTATTCAAGTTTGCCGAAGTCTTCATGGAACTGGGTTTTTTCTGCGACGGTCTGCCCCAGACGGCTGTCGGTGAAGGCATTGCCGTGTTTTTTGGGTCCCCGGGCGTTCCAATCCGCCTTGTCGTGGATCAGTTTTGTGAGCATACCGCCCTTGGTGTCAAAGGTCAGTTGGAAATTTGCATTTTGGAAATCAAACTCTCCGGCTGAAAGGCACGCTGCCGCAGCCAGACACAAAAGCAGAAACGATCTCATTTTTAACAGTTCCTTAAAATTATTATTCATTGACAAATTTGGTGTACTCGGTCTATACTATAACATTCCAACCTCTGAAAAGCAAACTTTTTTCCTGAAAAAGCAATAAAGAAGAAGTTTATTTCACTGGAAAAGATGCTTCTTGCAAAGCATAATTCATATTTCTTTTGCCGCTCTCTTTGATACACAGAAAAAGTTGATTGATTGCTTTTTTGGTATTATAAATATCAATTGACATCTTGCAAAAATCAAAAGAGATGTTATCTTATTGATGAAACACCTGTTATCAAGGAGAATTTTTCAATGCTTACAAAAGAGATCATCACCGAGGCGATGTATAACGCCATCCGGCTGGGCGCCACCAAGATGCCCCCGGATATCCGGGAGGCGCTGGAACGCGCCATGAATGAAGAAACTGACCCCATGGCAAAAAAACATCTGGAAGTCAGCTTGCAGAATGCGGACTCCGCCGAAAAAGGATGCGGGCTGGTCTGCGCCGATACCGGGTTCCCCATGTATTTTGTCCATGTGGGCGCCAAATGTACTGTGGAGGGGGGATTCAATGTTGTCAGTGAGTGCGCCAAAGCCGCAACGGCACGCGCCACGGCAGAGTGTTTCCTGCGCCCCACCATGGTCCACCCCCTGAGCCGGAAAAATCCCGGAGACAATATCGGTCCCGGTATGCCCAAGGTGGAGATCATCTTTGACAGAGAGGATGACTCCATGGAAATCATCGCTGTTCCCAAAGGGGGCGGCTCCGAGATCTTCGGCACCTTCTACCGTATGTTCTTCCCCGCAGACGGTAAGGCGGGAATCAAAAAGTTCGTCATTGAATGTATCAAAGATGCCTGCTATGCCGGAAAAGTCTGTCCCCCCGCCGTTATCGGTGTGGGGATCGGCGGTACCGCCGATGTCTGCATGAGCATCGCCAAGAAAGCAGCTCTGCTCCGCCCCATCGGAGTCCATCACTCCGACCCCGAAGCCGCTGAACTTGAAAAAGAACTCTACGCCGCTTCACGGGAACTGGGCATCGGTCCCATGGGCTCCCGGGGCATCAACGCCGTATTGGCTGTGAATGTGGATCTCGCCGTCACCCATACAGCGGCGCTGCCTGTGGCGGTCAACGCCCAGTGCCTTGTGGGCAGAAGATGGAAAGCTCTGATCGACGGCAGCGGAAACATTAAATACTCCGGTGAATTCCGGTAAAAAAGAGTTGAAGGAAATCAAAGATGAGAGATATTAAACTTCCCATGTCAGCTGAAGATGCCCGTTCATTGGAACTGGGCGAAATGATCACCGTCAGCGGACTCCTTTTTACCGGACGCAGCCGTTTTCACATCCGCGCTATTGAGGAGAATCTCTTCCCCCCCATTGATTACGAAAAGGTCAACTGCTTCTTCCATGTGGGCCCCGTGATGAAACAGGAGGAGAACGGCGAATGGCAGGTGGTCAGCTGTGAACCCACAAGCTCCATCCGCTTTGAACGCTACGGCGCCGATGTGGTGCGGAAATTCAACTTGCGTACCCTCATCGGCAAAACCACCATGGGCCCCGGAACCGCTCAGGCGCTCAAAGAGGTGGGGGGCGTTTACCTTTCCAAGATCGGCTTGAGCGGCAACGCTCTGCGGGGACAGGTGAAAAAAGTCCACGAAGTCCATTTTCTTGACGAACTGGGCAAAACGGAAGCCACATGGATCTATGAAGTGGAAAACTTCGGCCCCTTCTTTGTCGCCATGGACACAAACGGCAGAAACTACTTTGAGGAACTCGCCCGTGAAGCCGATGCAAAAATGCCCGGAATCGAAAAGAAACTGGGAATCCCCGAAGGGTATGATTATACGGAGGTCAACGGCTGAATGAAAGAGTTGCGCTATCTTTCCCTCTGCGGTATGCTGGGCTATGGATACAAACCCGTCAGTCTGGAAAATGCCTTTGCAGAAAAACTGGACTTCATCGGTGTTGATGCCGGTTCCACCGATCCCGGCCCCTACTATCTGGGCAGCGGCAAAAGTTTCGTCAAGGAACTGCAAATGAAGCGGGATCTTGCCCTTGTCCTTAAACGGGCTCTGGAAAAAAAGATCCCTCTTATTATCGGCAGTGCCGGCGGCTCCGGCGCCCGTCCCCACACCGACCGGGTGGTGAAAGTGCTTCAGGAGATCGCCGCTGAACAGCAGCTGAAGTTCAAGGCGGCAGTCATCTATTCCGATCTTGAAAAGAGCTTTCTTGAAAAAATGGCCGCTGAAGGACGCATTTCACCCTGCGGCGGCGCCCCTGAGTTTGATGCGGACTCCATTCCCCGGATCTGCAACCCTGTGGCGCAGTTCGGCACCGGTCCCATCATTGAGGCTTTGCAGACCGGCGCCGATGTCATCGTTTCAGGACGCTGCTGCGATACCGCCGTTTTTGCGGCGTTCCCCATTATGAAAGGTTTCCCCGCGGGACTTGCGCTCCATGCGGCAAAGATCGCCGAGTGCGGCGCCCTCTGCGCCCGCCCCGCCGGTGCCAACGATTCACTGGTGGTCACTTTGAGAGAGGACTCCTTTACAGTGGCGCCCCCCGATCCGGAGCGCAAATGCACGCCGGATTCTGTTGCGGCACACTCCTTGTATGAGCAGCCCGATCCCTACTGCTTCTATGAACCTGAGGGGATGATCGATATGCGGAACTCCTCTTTTGAGCAGACTTCCCCCCGGGGCGTCACCGTCAGGGGGACACTTCTCCGCCCTGCTGAAAAGGAGACGCTGAAACTGGAGGGCGCCGCTTTCTGCGGATTCAGAAGCATCACCATCGCCGGCTTGCGCGACCCCAATGCCATTGCCAATCTTGATGCCATTGAAGAGGGCGTCCGCAAGGCCGTCGCCATCAGCATCAAAAATATTACAGAGGAGTATTCCCTGCGTTTTCTGCGCTACGGCGTGGACGCCGTGGGCGGCAGACTTGAAGCCCCCGCCGCCATTCCCCCGAGAGAGGCGGCGCTGGTCATCGAAGCCATCGCTCCCACTCAGGATCTTGCCGATACCGCCATCAGTCTGGCGCGTTCAAGTGCGCTCCACCAGCAGTTCCCCAACCGCAAATCCACGGCGGGAAATCTGGCGTTCCCCTTTTCGCCCTCTGATTTCAAGGGAGGCGAAGTCTATGAGTTCGCCCTCTATCATCTGCTGGATATGGAGGGCGTTGAATTGGAGTTCAAACCTGTCATCATGGAGATTTGCTGAATGAAGATCTACGATATCGCCTTTGTCTGCCGCAGTAAAAATGCAGGTCCCTTTCAGCTGACGGTGGATTTGATGTTCAAAGAAAAGTCCGAATATGACAAGGTGCTGAGTTCTCCCAACTTCACCCCTGAAAAGATCGCCCCTTTGTACCGGACTACTCCGGATAAGGTGCAGATCAAGCTCTTTGAGCGTATTCTCACCGTTAAGGTGGTGCTGCCCCGCCTGACCGGATCCGGTTCCCCGGATGACACCGATGTGTACGGCAGTCAGCAGCACTTCCCCCTGGGAGATCTTGAGGTCTGAAAAAGTTACTTTGAAAGATTCTCAAGATCAATGAGATACTCTTTATCCTTCATGCGGAGCGTAAAAATTTGAGCGCTCCGCTTTTTTATTTCGGGCATTTCTTCACTGCGTTTTACAGGGATCAGAAGTGTGGCAAAGGTGCAATCCCTTTTTCCTGCGATGGTCATGGTCAAGGTGGTGCTTTTGTGGAGATCTCTGTCATTGCGTCCCACGAACCATCCCCCCATGGGCGGAGTGTCAACGCTTGAAAGAAGGGCCGTTTCCACCTCTTCCGGGAAAAGCGGCAGAACAAGGATATCATAAGTGGATCCGAAATCTGAGAGAAAGCCTTTTTCATGACGGGGGTAAGAGTCCACCTTCAAGGTGTCCATGTGGAGCCGCATTTCATAAGAATGGGGAGCGCCGTCAAGGGAATTGAGCGTGTCTTTGACGCAGAAGAAATCAGGCTTGTAAAAGCGGACTTCACGGATATGTTTTGCAGGTTTTGTCAAGGGCACTTCAAGATCCGCTTCACAAAGGACAAGTGGACCGTATTCATCTTCGTAGGAACTTCGGGCGTAGTCAAACTCCTTATTGCTGACCCAGTGCATCCCCTCCGGCGTTTCCAGTTTCCGGGGGGCACTGCGCCTCTGGAGCAATCCATCCACAAGGATCGTATTGTGGGAAGAACTGTTGACCCCGTAGGCGCGGTGACGGGATTGTTCATACTGTCCGCCGCCATCGTCATAGATCAGTTCATCGGCGCCTTTGAAAATGTTGATGTTGAGTTTATCCTGATGCATGTGTCCCATGCCCAAAGCGCCGCCGTCAAAACAGCAGCAGGCGGCGTCTGCTCCCCAGTCTGAACGCATGATTGCAAAACCCGCCCAGGGGAGAAGTGAAGAAGCTCCTTCAGGGAACGCAGGTTGTTGTCCCTCTTTACGCTCTGTGGCTCCCCAGAGAAAATCTTTTCTTCCGGGGAAAAGCAGATGTGCCCGCTTCATTTTTGTGGCGACAGACATGGTGAAACAGTCATTGGTGCGGGGGGAAGTCAGGCTCGGCGTTGCCATCTTGAGGACGCTTTCAAAGGAAAGTTCAAGTTTTTCCATGAACTCTTCAGGAAGTTCCGACTGGATCTTTTCACATTGGGAGATCCGGCAGAAAGCAAAGGCGCATGAAAGAAGTACACTGTGGTAATCCGGTGAAAGTTCATCGTGCATCCCGTCAGGCAGGATCTGGAACATCGCCGCTTCACTGAATTTCTGTGACGCGTAGTGCCGCATCTCTGCGGCACAGGAAAACTCCTGAAACAGAGCGCCGAAGGTATAGAGTCCGCTCATTTCCATCAGCAGCCAGTTGTTCCTGGGTCTGTGGTTCTTTTGCAGATGAAGAGCATGGCGGTACATGGAACTTACCATAAGGCAGATGTTTTCATCGGTAAAGTGAGGTGAGCGTCTGAAAGTTTCAAAGGTGAGCGCCCATGAATACATCATCCGCAGTCCCGTTTCAATGGTGCGCCAGACGCTCCCCGGGGCGTTCCACTCTTCACCGTATGTTCCGGCTCCGGCGATCCAGGAATAAAGCTGATCGTTGAAGGCTTTTGCATATTTTTCATCCCCTGTTTCCTGATATGCCGCGCACATGTCGCGCCAGAAGTTCATACGGTTGAGCTGCCAGAGCCATTCATGATTTACAGGGGGCGTTTCAAGAGTGGGGTTGAAGAACCAGTTGATCTTTCCGTCGGGGAAGTTCCACGGAACGTTGACAATGGTCACATTCCCCTGACATGCCCGGTCGGCTGTTTCCCGGGAACAGGTGGAAAGGTCGATCTCTTTGCAGTAAGAACGTTCTTCCCTGCTGCGGAAATGCGCCGCCGCTGCCCGGATCAAAGCGTCAGTGTCATGCTCTGCCAGAGCTTTCATATAGGCAGGACCCATTTTTTCCGGAATCAAAAGCTGAAAAAGCTCATTCAGCATATCATGGTACTCAGGAAACAAAACCATACGATAACTCCTTTATATTTTACAGATCGTTGAAGCAATATGAATAAAACCGGCAGCTGCCGCATGTTTCGTAACGGGGCGGGAAGAGCTTTTCAATGGGTGTGCCGCTTTTCAGCTGAAGATCAAGAAAGAGCATTTGGTCAAGATCTTCCCGGATGCGTCGCAGCGCGCCGCTTGCAGAGAACCTCTTTCCCGCAGGGGCAAGTTCCCCTGAAGCAAGGTGAAAGATATTTACATTTCCGGGCGGTGTCTGAAATTTTTCAAGGGCGTAAAAGTGAAGAAGTGCACTGTTTTCCTCACTTTCAGTTCCGGTACACAGCACATTGAAGGTGCCGGAGCTTTGCCACGCCGCAAGGGGCGTTACATAGCACCCGGCGCCGCACCAGTTGATTTTCAGGGGAAAGGGCAGGGGGATCCGGGAGTCAATGGGGATCTTCAACAGCTCTGGCAAGAGCTTTTCTTCAGCGCGTTTTATCTCTTCTTTGAGGAGAAGAGTGATCTTTTCCGCCAGAATTCCGGGAGCGCTCTTTCCCCGGGTAAGCTCCAGAAGCAGAGGACGCTTGTGATCCTGCTCCGGTTTGCC
>JAGBWB010000015.1 GCA_017629975.1 Lentisphaeria bacterium | reverse complement strand
GTAAGAACCGCGAAACTCAAAAGAGGGTTTGCCGGAAACGGACAGCGGATGATGCCATTGGTATTTTTTATTTTCCGGAATGTAAGTAAAGTGTTCATCCGGCCAGACAACATGTAATTCCCGTTCGAGAAATTCATAAACGGCGTAGAGTGTGCCGCTTGGAAATCCTCCTGCCAAAATGAGCCTGTTTTCAGAAATGGATTTGATCAGCCATTCTTCACCGCCCATCTGTGCAGTTTCAATCTTGTTTTTTTTCAGAAATCCGGTATTTCCCACATAGATTTTTTTATCATCCGGAGAAAGTTTCTGTGCAGCTTTTTCTGTATTTCACGGAGCTGTCCCGGAATTTCAGGTAACTTTTCTTCCCGGGCCGGATGAACCCGTCCGCCGGGAATCCATGAAACCTGAAACCTTTGGCAGCCTCTTCGCGCTGCGCCTTTCACAGAGTCTGAAGCGTCCCGTTGAGTTTGTTCCCTTTGAAAAGGCCAATGCAAAAACCATCTTCCTCATGACCCGTGAAAAGGCCATGGGCGGAGAATATGAAAAAATTCTCGCAGGCAAACCCAAAGACAGCTTCATCATCCGCTACCCTGTGACCGTCAAGGGCAAAAAGAATGTCTGTCTCCTCATGTCACGGGATGCCTGGGGCTACTGCTACCCTGCCAACTGGTTCCTCAAAGAGTTTGTGGGCTTTGACATCGTCGGCTTGACTGAATACGGTTATGTTTATCCCGAAAACGGAGCCAAATGGCAGATGCCTGCAAAGATTTCCGTCACCGAAAGCCCCTCTTTCCACACCCGCCGCTGGACCATGAACACCCGGGTCAATAAAGAGATCCAGCGTATGTACATGGGCGAAAGCGGCCGGAATATCGCCTGGCACGCTCTGGGCCGTATCATCGACCCTAAAAAGTACGGCAAAAAGCATCCTGAATACTTTCCTCTGATCAAGGGCAAACGCTTCAACAATCCCAGAAAACAGCGGGTCGACTGGCAGCCCTGCCTCGGCAATCCTGAAGTCAGGAAGATCCTGGTTGACCACATTCTCAAGAATTACGGCAAAGGGGACGGCGACGGTGTGGCACTTTCAGTCAACGACGGTTCCGGCAGAAACTGCGAATGTGATCTCTGCAACGCTCCCGGCGTGCCCAAACCCGCAAACAAGGACAACTTTTCCGACCGTTATTTCTACTTCTACGGCAAGATCCTTGATGAAGCAAGAAAGGTCAACCCTGAAGCAAAGATCACCATTCTCCTTTACTCCGACTGCACCCTGAACGTTCCCACCATCAAGATCCATCCCGGCATTATCGGTATGGGAACCAACCGGGCCGACTTTGCCGGATTTGCCAGACAGGGCCTCAAGCGCAGCGGACTGTGGGATCACCATCTTGACCGCTCCTACCCCCTGGTGCGCCACTTCCCCAAATCCCTTGCCGCCAAGCTCCGCCGCCTTCACAAAATGGGGCTGAGCGAATATTTCGGCGAAGTCTACATGATCCACGCCGCCAACGGCCCCAAACAGTACATCCTCGGCAAACTCCTCTGGAACATAAACACCGATGTGGACAAGGCCATGATGGAATACTGCACCAAAGCCTTCGGCAAGGCTGCCGCTCCTCATGCAAAAGCCTACTATGATATCTGGGAAACCATCCACGAAAGAGGCCTTGCCGCCGCTGCAAAGAAAGAGAAAAAGGGGAACAAAGGCCCCTTCACTTACAGCGTTGAGCGTTTCCAGAATCTCCGTCCGGGAGATACGGACAAGATGGCTGAGGCTCTTAAAAAGGCCGCTGCCGCTCCTAAAAACGAGTTCCAGAAGAAACGTCTTCAGGATGTCATCAACCATTTTGAATACACCAGATGCCTGACAGACCGTTACCTGATCGCCATGAAACTGCGCACTGCCAAACTTTCACTGGCGGAAATCAACTCTCTGCGCCGGAAATGTGAAGAGCTGGACAACAAATTTGACTCCATGTGGAAAAATCTGGTCAGCAAGGACAAGCTGTGTGTCTACCGTTACATCCACAGCAAAAGACCGGAAGTGGATACCATCTACCACAACTACCGTGATATGCTCACAGGTTTTGTGTTTGAATCCACCTGTATGGCTCTTGACAACCACGCAAAACTCAACTGCAAGGGCATGAAACGCAAAGCCCGGATGGAATACTGGGAAAAAGCCAGGAGCCAATATCCTGAACTCCTTGAGATTTCCACCGTCATCAACAAGATAAGCGGCACTCCTTCCAAAAATTACCTTCTCAACGGCAACTTCAAGAAGTACAAGCCCGGCAATCCCGAAGTTCCCGGAGCTCACCCCCAGCTGGAGAACTGGTATTTCCACGAGCAGATCAACAAAAATCTCTCTGAAGAGTACAAAAGCCTCTGGCGTCTCGTCAACGCTCCCAAAGGTCCTTACAACCACCTGGCCATCGGTCAGGGCAAATGCCCCGAAGTGCGCCAGTACATGAAACTTTCCAAAGGTCTTTACCGTTTCTCATTTTCCTGCCGTCCCAACAATCTGCTGAGTTTCTCTTTCAACGAAATCGCAGATTCCAAGGGGGCCGGCACTGTGTCAGAGCTGCTTCCCAAAGCTCTCGTGACTCCTGAGCTGGTCAGTTTCAACTGCCACAAAGCAAGAGGGGTGGTCGGCTTCTCCCGGATCATCGTCATTCCTGCCGACAACTGGTACGCCCTGCGGGTCACCTCCCCCGACACCAAACCGGGAACCTGGAGCCGTCTCTGGGCCATGAAGCTTGAGAAACTCAACTGACGGGAATACGCCCTCCCCGGCAAAAAGCAAGGACAGCTGCGTAACTTCAATGTAACGCAGCTGTCCTTTTTTATATGTATATACAATCCTTAAAATATGAATTTATAAAAAGAAAAAAAAGGACACCAACAGTAAAATATTG
>JAGBWB010000194.1 GCA_017629975.1 Lentisphaeria bacterium | reverse complement strand
TAGCACACAAAAGGAGCAAAGTAAATGGAAAAATCCGTTTCAGCAATGGATTTTTGTCTGCATTTTCTTCAATACAGCGGAAAAATACAGTTGAGCCTTTTCCTTTTTCCTGCGGCAGTCAGGAGCGCCGGGAGTTACTGCCGGGGATAGAGATACTCTGCACCGCGTTTGGAAAGTTCGCCGAGAGTCTTGCTGTCAGAGTGTCCGTCAACAAAGACCATGTTGGCGCTCTTGCCGCTCTGGTGGCGGAATTCAACAGCCTGAGTTCTTCCGGTCGACAGTGAAAAGGGGTAACTTGTAGCTGAAATAATACAATACCCTGTATCAAAGACAAAATCCGTTGACCATCTGGTGGAGTCTATCGCATAGATCTTCCGTCCCGGATTGCGGATCTGAGTCAGTTTCTGGGCGTGGTCAGAAGTTTTGACGCAGGAGCGGATGTAGTAATTGGGGTTGATGCAGAGCACGATGGATTCCCCTCCCTTTGCATGGTGTGTCAGTGCCTGAGGACAGGTCATGACACCTGCTGTTTTTACTGTGATATTGGCTGTATCAAGATAATAGCGTCCGTAGGCACCGCCCAGGTTGACACGGAGCTTTACGATTTGCGGAGCGATGTAATGACCTATTTCAGCGTACCATTTGCGGGCGCTGTTGGGACCTTCGGGGAAGGTTCCTTCATTGTCATCCACATATTGCATCATGCCCACGCCGTATTGTTTCATATTGGCAAGGCACTGGGTGGATTTGGCACGGTCCCTTGCCTGCTGCAAGGCAGGCAGCAGCATGGCGGCAAGAATGGCAATGATGGCGATGACAACAAGCAGCTCGATCAGGGTAAAAAAGACACGGGAACTCCTGGGGGCGGGGGAAGAATCCATTTTTCATCTCCATGTTGAATTTACTCTAAGTTGTGCAGTTCCAAGTTAATATACACCCCTTTTATTCAAATTGCAAGTCTTTCCGCCGCGGAGGGTTTTTTCAAAAGAAAAAAACAAAAATTTTATGTAGGAAGAGTTGAAAAAATATATCATGGTGATATAGTATCCCCGGTAAGAAACAACGGAAGAATCAAAATAGGGAAAACGAATGAAAATAGAAAAATTCCTTGTCAGCCGGGATCCTGAATGGTATCATGCCTGGCCGGATGTGGTGCTTACTACAGACGGTACGATGATTTGCGTTTTCAGCGAATGTATCCATCACAATAACAGAAGACATACGCGGATCATGTTGTGTGACTCCCGGGACCGGGGACGCACCTGGACGCCGAAACGCCCCCTCTCTGAAGCCACTGACGGATTGCCCTGGTACTACAACTGCCCCCGCATCTTCCATCTCTCCGGCGGAGAGCTTGGAGTCATCGTCGACCGGGTCCCCGCCGCAGGCGAAGGCGGCGGCCGAGAACAAGCCTCGGTCAACGTGCTTTTCCGCTCCTCAGACAACGGCAAAACATGGAGTGCTCCTGAAGTCCTCCCTCTGCGCGGCATTGTGCCGGATAAAATCTGCATTCTGCCAAACGGAAGGTATCTTGCGTCGGCGCATTACCGTTATCAGGGGAACCTTTCCCAATTCCTGCGCTATTCTGATGACAACGGCAAAACATGGAGCGATGAGATCCTTGTTGCCCACGATCCCCGCTATCAGCTCTGCGAAGTTTCTCTTGTCTCCCTGGGCGGCGGCACCGTTGCGGCGCTTATGAGGGAAAATTCCCGCCTCGGACTGGATTGTTTCAAGAGTGTTTCCCATGACAACGGCGAAACATGGGGCCCCCTGACGCAGATCCCCCTGCCGGGATGTCACCGACCTGTTGCCGGATTTTTACAGGATGGAAGAGTTTTCATCACCTACCGCTTTTTCCACGGCGGCGGCCCCCTTTCCTGTAAGCAGAACTTTTTCAGTGCTGTGACCGACCGGGAGGCTCTGTTGTCGGAGGATCGGAGTCAGGCAAACACCCGGATCATACCCCTTGACTACGATCCGGCTCGCAATCCCGATACAGGTTACTCCGGTTGGGTCCAGTTTGATGACGGTGAAATCTATGTTGTCAACTATATCGTTGACGACACCGTGGAAAAAGGGCAGATCCGGGGGTATTCACTGCGGCCTGAAGAACTGATCCTCGGACTCTGAAAAAAACAGAAATGAGAGTGTTTTGTTTATGAATGAAAAAGAAATTGCTGATATCATCGATTTTTTCTACCCGGAAGATGATGATTTGAAACGCACCTTGCTCAAGCACAGCCGTCAGGTGACAGAAAAAGCTCTGGAACTTGCGGCGCATACCGATGTTCCATTGGATCTTGAATTGCTCCGGGGGGGCGCCATGCTCCACGATGTCGGTATCAGAAAGTGTCACGCGCCGGGGATCTTCTGCACAGGGGAGCTCCACTACCTGCGCCACGGCATTGAGGGAGCTTTCATGCTGAGAGCATACGCCGCAGAACGCAGGTGTGAACTGGAACCCTTTGCCCGCATCTGCGAAAGACATACGGGGAGCGGTCTGAGTGCCGCTGAGATCATTTCTCAGAAACTCCCTCTGCCGGAAAGGGATTTTATGCCCCTTACGCCGGAAGAAAAAATGGTCTGTCTGGCTGACAAGTTTTTTTCCAAATCAGGGGATATGAAAGAAAAATCCTTTGACGCTGTTCAGCGTTCCATGGCAAAGTTCGGCGCTGCCTCTCTGGAGCGTTTCAATGCCCTGTGGGCGTTTTTCACTTTCCGCTCCGTCTGATTTCCACATCATCCAGATGGATGTGCGCCTCTTTTGCCTTGGGGAGCATTCCGTAATCCATGAAAAAACTCCCCAGCGCCTTTTCGGCAAGGCGGAACTTGAAAGTCAGACGCCGCCAGTTGGGTTTGCCGGTTTCGCTCCATGAAACAGCATGAAGTCCGAAGCGGGGATCGGATTTGTCATCTTTGATGATCTTTCCGTCAGAGGTGATGCCCACACTCACCCGGCTGGTATATTTCCCGAATGCGATGATCCTCATGCCGATGCGTTTGATTGAAGTATCACTCCCCTTTTTGAGTGAAACTGAAAACTCCCATTCCCCGGGGAGCATTTGAAATCTGGCACTGGTCAGGTCTCCGCCGGAAAAGTAGCGTCTGGTGTTCATATCAAGGCGCAGAGAGGGGGCGGCTTTGCCGTACTCTCCGGTGTCAAGGGTGTAGTAGTACCCCCGGAAGGTCATAAACATGGAACTGATGATCTGTTTGCCCTCCACCAGATGCCACCAGCGGGGATAGGGCTTTTTTAGCGCCCATTCAGGGTACCGGGGGATGCCGATGCCCTTTTTCGGGATCACGAGATCACTGTAAAGAAGAGAGTGCGAAAAGTCGCCGTTAAGCAGTTTGGGGGCGGCGCCTGCCCAGAGCAGACGGCGGATCTTTTCAAGCTGCTTTGCCTCATCAAAGTTTTCAGGCATGGCGCCCAGAGGAGCTGCCATGAAAACGTCCTGAATGTTTCCTTTGCTCCGGGAGGCGAGAAGTCCGCTGTAAAGGGTGTCAACAGCCAGTTCAAGGTATTTTTTGTTCCCTGTCATTTCAGCGTACATGGCAAGAACAGGGTAAAAGAAAGCGCCCCGGCCGAAGAGATAATCTGTGGCAATGGTGGGCATCAGCTGCTCCGCAGGGAGTCCCGGCCAGTGGGTCTCTATCTGGGGGCGGAAAGTCATTTCAAGGTTCATGATGTTGGCGAACTCTTTTTCAAGAACTTTTCTGATAAGAGGATCACCGGTCAGATGATACATTTTCAGAAAAGCAGTCAGTCCGTACCAGCAGTGAAAGGGAACAAGTCCGGAACTTGTTACATAGAAAAGACTGTTCTGCCGGGGAACTGAAGTGCGCTGGAGCCGCTGCTCCTCAGCCGTAGGCGCATTTTTTTCAAAGCGGCTGATCTGATAGTTCAGCTGTGCCATATAGCGTTTCACCGCCGCAGGATCGTTGAAGATGGCGTATCCCTCAGCCAGAGTCAGCAGAAAGAATCCGAAATTCCGTCCCTGCTGGATCTCGCCTGAATCAAGGGGCAGCTTTATACAGGCGTCAAGCTGCCGCCGTGCAGTCTGGTAGATGGCGGGATCCCCTGTCAGAAGCCAGGAGCTCATGACGCCGGGGATCCAGGCGTGTCCGAAGCCGTTGCCGCCGATGATGTGGTTGGCGCTGTGGGTGTGGGGAAGTCCATTCCGGATGTCGGTGTCAATGTCGGCATAGTGGCGCGACGCGATCTGCGCCAGACGGAAAAGGCGGGGATCTTCAGAGCGCATGGCGCGGTGGTAGAGAACGTAATCTTCAAAGGACTCCAGATTTCCCCAGCCGCCGTCGCCGTAGTGGTCGCCGTAGTTGAATTGTCCGTAACAGAAACGGCTGTGGAGCTCTTCAAATGAAAGTCTTCCCAGCCCCTCTTTCAGGCGTTTTTCAAAGAAAGGCTGCCGCTTTGGGTTTGAAGCGCACATGGAAATCATCACTTTGGAGTCGGCAAAGTGTTTTGCCGCCGCCATGACCATGGCAGGGAAGTCAGGCGTTTTGAAGAGAGGCGCGGAAGACACAAGGAACTTTTTCCTCAGAGTCATGCCGGGAGCAAGAGAGAGAACCTTTGCCGAAGCGGGCCAGAGGGCGCCTTTGACGGCTCCGGGAGCCATTTCAAGCTCATTGGGGAATGTCTGGGCGCCGTTGAAAACATGAAGCGAAACGCCATTGGGAGCGGAGAGGGTGAATTCAGGCAGCTGTTCACAACTTCCCTGATAAGTTTTTACAGTCGGTCTGCCGTTGATGATCTGTTTTTCGGTAAAGCGTTTTTTCAGGTGATCGCCCCAAATGGTGCGCTTGCCGTGAGGGAGTCCGGCGGGAGCTTCGCTCTGCCAGAAGAGTTCTTTTATGAGAATGAATTTTTTTGAGGTGTTGGAAAGAGCAATGTCAAGCTCAACACCGCTCCGGCTGCCGAATCCTTTGAGGCGGATATCAACTGCTCCCATGGATTTTCCGTCGGCAGAGACCATCTTGCCCCGGCGGAGCAGGGTGCCGTTTTCAAAGGCGCTGAAAGTCTTTTTGAAGGTGTATTTTCTGCCTGTGTAATCACTGCCCGCAAGAACCGCTTTCCCCAGAGTTCCATTCTTCTCCCAAAGTTCCGAAGCGTCAGGATCTGCTTTGACTCCAGGGACGATGAAAGGTTGGGAACCAATATTTTTCTTTGCTCCCGGTGTGAAACGGAGCTTGAGGGTTTTGACCTTTGAGGCGGTATCCGCAGTAAAGTCAACGCGCAAGGCGGCAAGGGATCTGTCGCCGGGCCACGCCGAAACAGGATAAAAACGCGCTGCAAGCTCTTTTGTTCCGTCATAAAGAGCAAAAGAACCTGAGTTGAAGAAAACTTTGGACTTGGGGAAGAGCATCACCCCTGAAAGAGGTACATTTGTTTCTGCGCCCCCCTTGCCGGGGAAAAGGCGGAATTCCCACGTTGAGGCGCTGCACTCCCCCTTGCCGAAAGAGTCTGCCGCAGGCAGAGGAATGTAAGCGGGAAGTGAGATCTCCTTTTCAGAGACTCCCCCCGCCGGGCCCGCCGGGATCTTTTTCGGGGGACGCTTGCTTTCAGAAAGAAAACAGTCATCAATAAGGAGTTCGTTTTTTCCGGGATCAATGATCACTTTGGCAGGGCCGATGATCATCCCGCCCCGGCGGAATCTGCCGAAAGGATAATCGGTGGGAACAAGAAAATTCTGCCACTTCTCTGTGACTTTGAAGCTCTTCTCAATGACAGTGCTTTTGTCGGTGTTGAGATAGTAAACGCATTGGACCTTGACCCGGACGGGACGGGGTGCTTTCATCATGAGTGAGAAAAAGCCGCTCCCTTTCCGGAACCTTGCGCCGCTTTCGTAGGCAACTTCTAATTTCTGCCCTTTCAGATGCAGAGAGCGTTTCCCGGAAACGCAGTCGCTGCTGTAAGAGAAAACCTCTTTTTTTGAACGCATGACTTCTTCATCAGGCATTCTGTTCCACAGAGGCTCCATGTCATACTCAAAAGAGTTGTTGGGAAACGAATTGGCAGATGCAGTAAATGCCGTACAGAGAAGAAGTAAAAATGCGTTTTTTTTCATGGGATTATTTGCTGTCGTTAAACATTCTGTAATAGAAGATACCCGCCTTGTGAGGCGCCCAGGGACTTCCTGAGTGGACAGGCCCGATCATGTAGGCACTGGTGTATGACCCCACATGTCCGTCAACATGGGAAACCTGAGCGCTTTTACCGGCAAAGTGTCCCCAGTTGCAGGTGTCGAAACTGTTCGTGCTGTTGAGGTTGATGTAAAGCGAACTGTCAGGGGATTTCTGTCTGACATCCAGAACCCAGGCGCAGCGGGTGGGATTTTTGATCCGGGACCAGAGAAGCTGTCTGTATTTTTTTCCGGAGGGATGAGCCCGATCGACCTGACCTCTTGCATTGATGGAAATGGAGAAGTCGATCTTGGCACCCCGGTCTTTTGTGACATAGGGGGCTGAATTGCAGGAAAAGACGCCCGGTTTGTCGTCGCGCTGCATAGCTCCGGGAACTTTGCTGATGGCGAGATGAGTGTTTCTGTAATATCCGGCATAGGGAGCCATCATCGTGAACCAGGCTCCGCTGCTTTGGGGACCATAACCGGTTCCGGAACCGCCATCCTCCCAGGCGAAAGAGGCGTGGTCATTGTTGTCTTCGGCATAGGAGTTGGCGAACATTCCGCAGCTCTTGAGGTTATTGGCGCAGCTGGAGTATTTGCCCCGCTCCCGCGCCTGCTGCAAGGCGGGCAGCAGCATGGCGGCAAGAATGGCGATGATGGCGATCACGACAAGAAGCTCAATCAAGGTAAAAGCAGATTTCTTTTTCATAATGGATCTTCCTTATTTTTCGGGTTATTGTTTTTTGCCGGTCTGTTTTCAATATAAAAAAAGGGTCTTTTTCTTACCAGCCTGCGGGGACTTTTCTCTGCCAAGGCTGATAGAAGACGCAGTTGTAAACGCCTTTGGACTCATCCTGATCCGGAATTTTTGCGAAAGGAACTCTTTCAACATGTCCGTCGAGGAAGAGGAAATTCACCCCTCCCTTGTGGCGGGGATCGAAAACGGAGGTCGTCGTACTTGACGTAGGATCGATCCCTTTGGAGCGGTAGCTGTAGTAAACATCGTTTCTGCCATGGGCAAGTCCCACATCAGCTACGGCACTGCTGATGGAGGGACGGAAAACCCGTCCGATCTTGATACCGGGCGTATGGGTGATTTGTGAGTTGACGTTGTAGAAATAGGTGCTTCCCTTTTTGGTAACTCCCTGAACAGGGGCGGAAGGACACAAAAGAGGACCGATTTTTTTTGCTCCCTCTTTTGTGACGTAAATGGCACCGATACGGGCGGGGTCTTCTTCATCAGTGACATATCCCAGATAGCTTGCGATCAGATTGTTATTGGGATTGCGGCTGTAAAAGTAACGGTTTCCTTCGCCCCCACCGTTACGGTAGGGGGTGATGTAGCCGTTGTTGTCATCCTGATAGAGGGCCCGTGCCTTGCCGATCTGGATCAGATTGTTGGTGCAGGTGGTGGTGTGGGCCCGTTCCCGGGCCTGCTGCAGCGCGGGCAGCAGCATGGCGGCAAGAATGGCGATAATGGCTATAACGACCAGAAGTTCGATCAATGTGAATGGGCTTTCCCTGAACGCAAAAAAGGTGGGGCGTCGTTTCATTTAAAGTTTCTCTTTGAAAGTTTGGTTTGTTTTTGATGATGTAACGAGGCAATTTCAAAACTCCTCAAAATTGTCAAAGCGCCCTCGCTTCGATCTGATAAAGGGAGCGTTTTCGGCTGTTACCTTGCAGGTAGCAACCTCAAACTACCCTTTACAG
>JAGBWB010000014.1 GCA_017629975.1 Lentisphaeria bacterium | reverse complement strand
TAAAAAGAGTCCCGGCATCGACATTGAATTGCGCAAAGAGTTCAACCGGGATGTAACGCTCTGGGAGTGTCCTTTTGCCGTGGGGATCCACAAAGGTTCCTGGCATCAGGATGCCCGGTATTACAGGGAATTTTATGACTCTTTGCAAATAGGTATCCGCAACAGCGTTCCTCTGACCGCCGGAGTCCACGCCCATTATGATTTGCGCTGGCAGGACGGAACTGTCCACAACCGCTATGCCGATCTGCCCCGTCTGGCGGATCAGGCCATTGCCGACGGCTTTGATGCCATCGTTTTCGGAGGCTGGAACGAAGGAGGTTTTGACAACAACTATCCCCATTTCCGTCCCGATCCTCTTCTGGGCAGCGAAGAAGAACTGATTGCCGCAGTTGAAGCGATCCACGCCAAAGGCATAAAGGCTCTTTTTTACATCAACGGCTTCAGTTATGACCGTTCCCGGGCGGATTTTGACACTGTGGGCGCCCCCTGTGCCATGCGTTTCGCCGACGGTTCCACCCGTGATGTCCGCTGGGGGAGCAAAGTGTTAAGCGGTATGTGTACCGGTTCCGCCCAATGGAGAAAGATCGTCAATGACAATGTCCGCTATGTCTGCGAAGTTCTGAAAGCTGACGGCATTTACCTTGACCAGTTCAACGTGATCCCTCCCCGCTGCTACGCCAAGGGACACGATCACAGCCGGAGCGTGGCCGCAGGCATTTTTGAGGCCTTCCGTGAAATCCGCAAAACAGCTGGAGAAGAAAAACTCTTTATCACCGAACATCCTCTGGATTCCCTCAACGCAAGTGTCGATTATCAGGATCTGGAAACGGTCTGGAACAATCAGGCACTCACTTTCCCGGAGCTTTTCTGTTACACCTTCCCGGAAGCAGGCCGCATGGATCTTCTCATCCAGAAGCCATGGCCCTGTACTGATCCTGAGGTGGAGGGGCGTCACCTCAGAAAAAACCATGACCGCCTTTTTCTCACCGGATGCACTTTGTGGTGTTACGGGCACGCCGCCCGGACGCCGGGATTTGAAAAGCATTTTCAGCTGGGGCAGAAACTCCGCAAAGAGTATGCCTTCTTTTTCCGGCAGGGGCTCTACCGTCATACCGATCACATTGCAGCAACTCCATCAGGAGTTACCTGTGCCTGGTACGATCTTCCCGGGGGCAAAGCCATGGTTCTTGCGGCCAACACAACTTCCAATCCCGGCAAAATAATATTGGATGACGGGCGGGAACTTCCTTTAACTTCAGAAGCACTGCAAGTTATTTTCACAACAGAAAAACAGTAATTTAGAAGCCTCCTTTTTTTAACTTTCCCGGAATATTACTGCAGAAGCTTGACAAAAGGAAAGTTGCGGTTTATATTAAGTAAACAACAGACTAAACAAAAAATATAAACAAGGAGTCTTCCCATGCCCGGAGCCATTAACTTTGCCGGCTTGCGTCAGGTTTTTCTTGACATGGACGGTACCATTTACGAAGGCGATCACCTTTATGAATGTACGCTTCCCTTTTTGAACTTCCTCAAAAGCCGTAACGTCAGTTATGCCTTCATCACCAACAACTCCTCATTCAGCACCCCTGAATATGTTGAAAAACTGACCCGGATGCAGGTCCCTGCTGCTGCAGAGAACTTCTACACCTCAACCGATTTCGCCATTGATTACCTTAAGACCAATCATCCTGAAATCAAACGCATCTACTGGTTCGGTATGCCCAAACCGGGGCTCCATTTTCAGGAAGCAGGTTTCGAGCTTGTTGATGAAAACACCATTCCTGATGCAGTCATTCTCGGCTTTGACCGGGATGTGACCTATCCCAAACTCTGCCGCAGCTCCTATCTGATCCAGCAGGGGATCCCCGGCTTTGCCACCCATCCCGACCCGGTGTGCCCCAGTGACAAGCCCACCTGTCTTATCGACTGCGGCGCAATTACCCACTGTATCGAATATGCCACCGGCAAAAAACTCACTGTCCTCGGCAAGCCCAATGCAGAAATGCTCCGCCTTGCCGCCGCCCGGCGCAATGTGACCATTGACCAGTGCATCATGGTGGGCGACCGTCTTAAAACCGACATTGCAGTAGGCAGAAACTCCGGAGCCTTTACCGCCTGGATATCCCCTGTGCCCTGCGGCGATGAAGTTCCCGAAACCGGCAAACCCCATGTCAACGTCAAAGATCTGGGCGTTCTGCAGCAAATGTGGGAGGATGCCGTAAAATGAACACCTACGATGTTGCTGTCATCGGCGCCGGAGCCACCGGGGCTTCCGTTGCCTGGCAGCTTTCACATTACAACTTGAAAGTTGCGCTGGTGGATCGCTGTGCCGATGCCTCATTCGGCGTCAGCAAAGCCAATTCCGGTATCGTCCACGGCGGATTCCATCACTCTGCCGATTCAACGCTTAAAGCCAAACTTGAGCTTGAAGGCAATCCCATGTTTGACGCTCTTCAGAAGGAGCTGGACTTTGAATTCAACCGCTGCGGTATTCTCGTTGTGGCTTACAGCGACGAAGAGCTGCCCCAGCTTCAGAAACTTTATGAAAGAGGCGTTGCCAACAATGTCCCCGGCATTGAAATGTGTGACCGTGCCCGGCTTCTCGAACTGGAACCCAAATTGACTGATGCCGCTGTCAAAGGCTTTTTCGTTCCCAAAGGGGGCGTTATTGAGCCTTACGGTTACGTGTTTGCACTGGTTGAGTCCGCAGAGCTCAACGGTGTTGAATTCTGGCGCAACTTCCAGGTGTCGGAGTCCGGAAAAGAGGGCCAATACCGTGTTCTGACAGCCGCAGACGGCAGAAAGATCAAGGCCCGCTTCACTGTCAACGCAGCCGGTCTCTATGCCGATGAAGTTTCAAAGATCTGCGGCGGCGAAGAGTTCACCATCTGCCCCCGCAAAGGTGAAGAGTACCTTCTTGACCGCACCTCCCCCGGACGTCCTTCCAAAGTGGTCTTCCCCGTGCCGACTCCCTGTTCAAAGGGAATGCTGGTCATCCCCACTGCCGGAGGAACCACGATGATCGGTCCTTCCGCCACCATGGTGGACGACAAACAGGAAAATTCAACCACCCAGTGTGAACGGGAGATCATCTTTGAACATTCAAAGAAAATGGTCAACGGCATCTCCGAAAGAGACCTTGTCGCCGCCTTTTCCGGTCTGCGTCCGGTTCTGACCGGAAACGAGGACTTTTTCATCGCCCGTTCAGAAAAAGCTGATGATCTGATCCAGGCGGCGGGTATCCAGTCCCCCGGCCTGACAGC
>JAGBWB010000193.1 GCA_017629975.1 Lentisphaeria bacterium | reverse complement strand
TTCCATAAGTTAAATTCAAAGGAGTTTTTATGAAAAAATTACTGCTGTTCACCCTTGCCGCATTTTCAGCGGCTCTTCTTGCAGTCCCCCCAACAGGTCCGCTGCCGACCTTGAAACGGCCTCCCCGGAAAGTTGTTATTGAAGCCGGGAAAAATGCCGCATCGCTGACAGCAGACAACACCGTGATCGTTCTTGATCCTCAAGCAACACCCACGGCGCGTTTTGCCGCCGCTCAGCTTCAGGATTTTTTGTCACAGATCCTCGGGAAAAAGCTCCCTGTTTCCACTCATCCCGGCAAGGGCCACAACATCTATGTGGGCGCAGGAGCTTTTGCCAAACAGAACGGAGTTGATGTTGCCAAACTCCCCAGAGACGGTTTTATTATCAAAACCGCCGGCAAAGATATTATCATCGCCGGTCGGGATGATGCAAAAAAAGATCCGCGCCGCGCCCTCAAAGGCGGCGTCTGGGACCAGCATTATGAAAGAGCGACACTTTTTGCCGTTTACGACTTTCTGGAGCGTTTCGCCAATGTAAGATTCTATTTCCCTGGCGAGCTCGGTACCATCATCATCAAACGCAAAGATATTTCCATCCCCCGCTGCAATATCTTTGAGCGTCCCGACTTCATTTACCGCAAATATTCCCTCTACTGGGACGGCACCTACTTTGAAGGTAAAGATAAAGATAAAAAAATCCACCCCATGAAGACTTTGAACTACTACCGTATGCGTATGGAAACGTTCTATCTGCCCAGCAACCACGGTATGACCCGCTTCAATCTTCTTGACCGTTTTGCAAAAAGCAATCCGGAATACTTCGCCATGACCGAAACCGGTGCCCGGCGCACGTCAAAAGAGGGGATGTTCGCAGGACACATCTGCTGGAGCAGCCCTGTGACCGAGGTCATCTATCAGGATATCAAAGCCTATCTCACCGGACGTTCCCCGGAAGAGCGCGGCATGTACTTCAGAAAAAAGCCTGAATGGAACTTTATTACATTCCGCAAGCCTTTTGTGGATGTTATGCCTCAGGACGGATTCTATGGCTGCCGCTGCCCCAAATGTCAGAAACGTTTCAATCACAAGATGTCTGACTACGCCAACGATGTTGTCTGGGGCCATGTCATTGAGTGGGCAAAACGTCTGAAAAAAGAAAACATTCCCGGCATTCTGACTATGATGGCGTATTTCCCCTATCGTGCCGTCCCCAAGGTGCCCTTCCCCGACAACATTGTGGTCATGGTGGCAGACACCGGTCCGTGGAACGATGGAGGTACTCCCTCTGCCCGGGGCGCCAGCACCTCTAAAGACCGTCACTACGGCATTGCCGCATGGCACAAGCAGACCGGACGCAAGGTCTGGACCTGGAACTACACCTATAAAACTCACAATAACGCCCTGCCGGGTATCCCTGCCCCCTCCCCGCTGGCAGTAGGACGCTATTACAAGGCTATTGCTCCTGATGTTTTCGGAGCTTATCTTGCCTCCAACTGCGACAGATTTTTCTACTACGCTCTCAACTATTATGTTTTCAGCCGCATCGCCTGGGACAACTCCGTTGATTATCACAAGATCATGGATGAGTTCTACAAATTGATGTTCGGCAATGCCGCGCCTGAAATGAAAAAACTTCTTGAAGAGTTTGAATACCTCTGGATCAGAAAGGTCATCGGCAGAATCGTTGACACGCCGGTGGGACCGGTCAACTCCATCCCCGGAGAAAACGAACTCTGGAACAATCTCTTTTCCCCTGCCAAACAGAAAGCGTTCCACAAAGCCTTTGACGCCGCCTGTGCCAAAGTGGGCAAAAATTCACTTGAGGCAAAGCGTATTGAATTGTTCCGCCGCGAATTCATGGGACCCATGGAGGCTGAATCCAAACGTTATCTTTCAAGAAACAAGGCTGTGAATCTGCTGAAATTTGCCGAAGGAACGCCCCTCTATCTGCGTCCTTACAAGCCCGTGGATCCCAAAAGCAAAAAGGTGAATACCATCGTTACTGCCAAACGGATCAACGGATTCCTTGAAGTGATCTTTGATTGCGAAGAGCCTGAAATGAAAAATGTGGTCGCGTTCAAGCGTGAACAGGATTACAAAGGCATCTGGCGGGATAATGAAGTGGAGTTCTTTATCAACCCCACGGGGGACGGTAAAAATTACTATCAGTGGATCATCAATTCAAAAGGTTCTTTTGCTGACAGTCACTGGGTCCGGCTGGGGCAGACAAGACCCTCCGGCAACTTCAATTGGAACTCCGGTGCTGAGGTCAAGGCGGTCAACACCGCCCGGGGATTCCGCCTGGAACTGCGTATTCCTCTGAAGAGCCTGCCGGCACTGAATCCCAAAGGAGTTCCCGTCAACTTCTCAAGAAGCCGTGTTCTCAAATCCAATGCGGGGATCCAGACCGGCTATACCTGGAGTCCTTATGTCAACGGTTTCCACGATCTTGAAAATTACGGCAGAATGATCGCTCCCGAAAAGGAGTTGGTCCCTGACGGTAATTTCACCTCAACTCAAGAGATCAAAAAGAATGGCAAAGTCACTTGGAAATATGGCAAAAATGTCCATTGGACACGTTTTTCCACCCCCGGAGTCTCATGGTGCGCTCTTGACAACAAGATCTTTTACAGCGCCCCCTGCTCCATGAAGATCGTTTCAGGAAACAAGAGCGGCAACTTCATCAATATGACACTGCCCAAACTCAAGCCTGCCACCCGTTACCGGCTTTCAGCTATGGTCAAGCTGGAAAATGTGACAGCTCTGAGTAAGAAAGGCGGTTTCGGATTCCAGCTTTGCACTGACACCAATAACTTCTACCCCAAGCGCAACATGCTGACAGGCAGCTGTGACTGGCAGGGCGTCAGCTTTGAATTTGTCACCTCTCTGCAGGTTGAAAAAGCTAAAAAAATCACGCTCCGGACATGGCTGCTTCTGAGTTCAGGCACAGCCTGGGTCGACAACATTTCTCTTGAAGAGATCAAATAAATATTGTTTTTCCGTTAAAAGGGGCAGACTTCCGCACAGAAGTCTGCCCCTTTAATTTTTCTCTTGATGCTCTTCAAAAAAGAGAAATCTGCTGATCCTCAGAGAACTTTTACCTGAGACCTGTAATACATGTTCCCCAGTTTATCAAGATCCTCAGTCAGAACAAACATGGCGCCGGTACGCAAAGTTCCTTCTGCCCGGAAAATCTCCTGGAGCAACTTTTGAATGGTATTGACAGGCTCGATCTCAGTGGGATCAACATCTCCGCG
>JAGBWB010000192.1 GCA_017629975.1 Lentisphaeria bacterium | reverse complement strand
GGGTCCTCTCCGCCCTGACGGACAAAGGGAATTTCTGAACGGCTGAAATAGAGAGCCTGTCCGGTGGTTCCGAAAACCACTTTGACATTGTTTTCTGTCATTTTCTTCCGGTCGGCGGGAACTGCCACTGTTGCCATTTCAACAGAACGGTCTGAGGTCATGAGGCGGATCAGTTCATCCACAAGTTCCGTGGGGATGAGGGGTTCATCGCCCTGAATGTTGATGACTGTTTCCACACCCTCAAATGCCCGGGCGGCTTCGGCGATACGGTCGGTGCCGGAAGGATGATCGGGGGAGGTCATGATGGCTCTGCCGCCGAATTTTTCAACTGCGGCGGCAATACGTTCATCATCGGTCGCCACTGCCACCACATCGGCGGATGAGGCAATGGCTTTTTCCCAGACATGCTGGATCATAGGTTTGCCCGCCAGAAGCGCAAGGGGTTTGCCGGGGAAACGGCTGCTTGCGTAACGGGCAGGGATAATGACTGCAACAGGAGTTTTTTTCATTTGTTCATTCCTTTCCAGGCAGAAATAAGTTCTTCTTTAATAATGGGGGCTGTTCCGACTTTGCCCACCACCACGCCTGCTGCGCAGTTGGCGATTTCGGCGGCGAGAGCGGCATCGGCTCCGGCGGTGCTGGCGAGAACGAATGTAGCGGTCACTGTGTCGCCGGCTCCTGAAACGTCAAAGACTTCCCGGGCGCGGGTGGGAATCAATTTGTGCCATTTGTGCTCCCGGAATATTCCCAGTCCCTGAGCGGCAAGTGACATCAGCAGAAACTCCGGATGCCACTGATCTTCAATGATTTCAGCCGCTTTTCTCAGAGCCGGATCATTTTCAGGGGCTCCATCCGCTCCCGGATCACTGATCCCCGCCAGAGCAAATGCTTCGAGACGGTTCGGCTTGATGGCAGTCAGATGGTGGACCGGGGCAAGGTTTCCGGGTTTGGGATCAAGAGCTGTGGGGATCCCTGCTTTGCGGGTCTCAATCAGGATCTCTTCAAGCATCCATGAGCTCAAGACGCCTTTGGCATAATCTTCAAAGATCACAGCGTCAACTTCTTTGCGGCGCACAAGGTCAATAAGCTGGGAGACCATCTGCTGCCGGAGTGTATCGCTTAAAGGAGAAGTCTCTTCCAAATCCTCCCGGAGCATCTGCTGCCCCCCTGCCATGACACGCCTTTTTTCCGTGGTCGGACGGCTGCTGTCACTGCATACGCCAAAGGTTTGGAACCCGGAGCCATCCAGAAGTTTTTTGATCTCACGGCCGGATTCATCATCGCCCACGGCGCCGAATGCGTAGACTTTACCTGCTTCAAGTGTGCCCAGATTGCGGATCACGTTGGCGGCGCCTCCCAGACGGGCTTCTCTTTTTTTGATATTGACAACCGGCACAGGCGCTTCAGGTGAGATACGGTTGACTTGACCCCAGAGATAGACATCCAGCATCAGGTCACCGATAACGGCGATCCGGCTGGAATTGAACTTTGCAAAAATGTCGGTACTCATTTGGTTACTCCGCTTTGTTTCATGATCCGCTCAAGGTAGGGAGTGTAGTCGATCTTGTACTCCCGGGAAAAGGGAACTCCGCTTTTCAGGCTGCCGACGTAAGCATGCATCTCGAAGAGCTGTTGCTGAAGAATGGCAAGATCATCACTTGAAAGGTATTGGATATAATGACGCATATAGTCAGCCAGCCGGTCCAGGTTCCAGATGATGAGATCAATTTCTGCCTGGGCGGTACTGTTTTTGACTTTAACTTTTTTTGCGTGTGCCCGGATACCATCAAAATGCTCACGAAGTTTCAGACGCTGCACTGAAACAGCCATGACATTCTCCCGCTTCATATACAAGGGCAGCGACACAGCCAGTACGAGTTCTGATATGACGATCAAAAAGAAGATAATGACAGCAACTGCTGCCACATAGTCACGTTTGAAATTTGCAGTGTATCTTGATCTTAAATTTTTCATGTTATTTCCGGAAATATATTGTCTGCATGATTAATATACACGAAGAAGAACCAATTGTCAACTCTTATACCCGGGGAAAGAAAACTATTTCAAAGGGTTTTTCTGCTTTTGCATAGTTGCGGTCAGGTGCAGAAATCCTCTGAAAAATCCTCCTGTGTCTGAGAGAGATCCACCATTTCCCTGACTGTTTTGGCTGTGACTTCAGGCGTAAATCCCCGTGAAATAAGAAAACGGAAGAGTTTTTCCCTTTTTTTTCCGGGATCTTTTTCCCGCACAAGAAGTCTGAGTTTTCCTTCGGCAGCACTTCGGGCGGCTTCACTTTCATTTTCAGGAGTGATCTCTTCAAGAGCCTGAGTCAGCTCTTCCTCAGGGATCCCCCGGGCGCGGAGTTTCTGCCGGATCAGTCGGCTGCCTTTGCCGCTTGAGCTCAGATATTGGGCAGCATCTGAGGCAAGAAGAGCATCATTGAGATATCCCCGGCGGGAGCAGGTTTCAAGGGCCTCTTCTATTTCTTCCTGAGTATAACGGTCAGAACTTGAAAGTTTGCTCCTGAGTTCAGATGTACTCAATGGACGCAATGCCAGAAAGTCCATAGCCTTTTCAAGAACGCCTTTTGCCATAAGGATTACAGTCCAAGCAGTTTTTTGACCAGCATGTCCCGGCTGAGGGCGCCAAGAGCGCCGCCGGGAGCGGCCGTTTCGCTGTAAACGCTGATATCGTCCGGCACCGGTACCGCAGGCCCGCAAATGGCAAGGGGAACAGGTGTGGTCGTGTGTTTACGCAGTTTGATGGGCACCGGATGATCC
>JAGBWB010000191.1 GCA_017629975.1 Lentisphaeria bacterium | reverse complement strand
GTACCCCATGCGCCGTCGCCGATAACACCGATTTTCATTCTTTGATTCTCCGTTTGCTTACTTCTGTTCTTAATGTACTGCGTTCATAAGAAAAAAGCAATTGTCTTTGGGTGAAATTTGCAAAAAATTTTTTTTGAAGTATATTATTGAAACCATATCAAATAAAGCAGGAGAAATGCCATGGCGCTTGAAATGAAATGTCCCGAATGCGGCGGGAGTTTGGAACGCCGCTTCTTCAAAGACAAAATCAGCTTCAGCTGCAGAACATGCGGCGGTTCTCTTGTTGCTGTGGGCGTGCTGCGTTCTCTGTGCCGCAGCAAAGAGTTTGTCAACAGTTTATGGAAAATTTCTGCGTCAGCACCTTTGGCACCCGGAAAAAAATGTCCCTGCTGCAATCAGCCCATGCGGAGATGTACTCTCACAAGCGACACCGGCGCAACTGCTCTTGACCTTGACCTCTGCCGCTCCTGTCAGATGGTCTGGTTTGATCCGGGGGAACTTTCTCAGATCGCACTGACTGAAGAACAGCGGGAAAAACTGCCTCCCCGGGCAAGGGAGATCATGGCGGAGTATCAGGTGAAAAAGATCGCCGCCGCAGAAGCAGGGAGATCCATTGGTTACGGAGTGGAGAATGATGCCCCTGTTCAGTCATGGAAATGGCTGCCCGCCCTTCTGGGGTTTCCTGTTGAGATGGAAGAAGAGGATACATGGAGTTCCATTCCCTGGGTGACTTTAAGTGCTTTGGTACTTTGTCTTCTGGTTTTTCTTTTTACCGCGGGAAATCTTACCGGAGTGATACAAAAGTACGGCTTTATTCCTGCTCATCCTTTCAGGGAATACGGAGCAACGATTTTCAGTTCCATGTTTCTTCACGCTTCCGTCGGGCATCTTGTGGGCAATCTCTACTTTCTCTTTACATTCGGGGATGATGTGGAGCTTGAACTTGGTAAACTGAAAATGATGTACCTGCTTTTTCTTTCTGGATTTTCCGCCTTGCTGCTCCATTCGCTTTGCACTCCGGCAAGTACGCTCCCCTGTGTGGGAGCAAGCGGATTTATTTCAGGGATCATCGCCTTTTACGCCGTGACCTTTCCATGGCGAAGACTGGGATTCTGTTTCAGTAACAGATGGAGCATCCGCGTCAGATGGATCGCTTATCCTGCCTGGCTCCTCTTCGCTGTCTGGTGCATTTTTCAGATCATCATGGCGGTTTTCGCCGCCAACGCCGGCATACGGGGAGGCGTTGCCTTCTCAGCCCACCTCGGGGGAGCGGTTCCCGGAGTTGTCTGGGGCGTGCTTCAGCGTCTTTCTTCCCGCAGTAGAGAAGAATGAGGAGCACCGTTGTAAAGTATTGAGGCCCCCAGAATGACTCCGGGGAGTGTCAGCGGCAGCAGCAGAGGCAGGAGCTGGATCAGATAGACCGCAATTCCGAATCCGGCGACTTCGCCGCGGCGGCGGCTGAAAAACGCCTGCGTTTCCCGGACGCTTTTCCCTCTGAGGAATCCCGGCGCAAAAAGGAGGGAATATGCCATTCTCATTCCCATGATGATGACCAGCATAAGCTGCCCCGCCAGAGGAAGAAAAAAGCTGAGAATGAAAAGGAAAAGAAACAGAATGGTACTTTTTATACCGAAATATGCCCCTTGCAAAGTGAATTTGAACTGGGTGGAAAGAGGCAGACCGGGATATTCTGCCTGATAATATTTCTTTTCAAACGCCTCAAGGAGTTTGTCAAAAAAGAGCGCTCCGAAAATTTCAAAGAGGGTACTCAAAGTGGTCAGCACGATGACGGAGGCAAGGATCACCGCAATAACGGTCATGCCGCCTTCAAGAAGAGTTCTGAGAAATTCAGGATAATTTGCCATCCGTGAGGTCAGATAGTGACTCAATACATGGGAAAGGCGGATGATAAAAAAGATCATCCCCGAATAGACCGCCAACAGGATCATCCAGGGACCAAGAGTATATTTCCAAAGAGTTTTATCCCGGTAAAAACAGATGATTCCGTCAAAGGCGCAGCAAACGCCGTGTAAGAAATCTTTCATTTCTTTTCGCTTTCGGCTTTGATCCTGAGCTGTCCGCAGGCGGCGTTTTTGCCGCTGCCCCGCTCCATGCGTCTGGTGACAACGGCTCCCGTGGCAAGGGCGTGCTTCTCAAAGCTCTCGATCCGTTCTCTTGAAGGGCGCCGGAAATCGTTGCCGGTTGAGTTGTAAGGGATCAAATTCACCTTGGCATGATGGGCAAAAGCAAGGCGTCCGAGAGCCTCTGCCTGAGCGTCGGAGTCATTGATCCCCGCCAGAAGCGTGTACTCCAGCGTGACCATGCGTCCTGCTTTTTCGCGGTAGGTGTCAACGGCGCTGAGAATATCTTTGATGGGGAACCGCAGGGGATCGGGGATGATTTTTGCGCGGGTTTCCTCATCAGGAGCATGAAGACTGACTGCCAGAGTGTACTCTTTTTGCAGATCGGCAAATTTCTGCATACCGGGAATATATCCGCTGGTGGAAACTGTGATCCGCCGGGGAGCAAAACAGAAACCCGTCTGAGAAGAGAGCATCTCAAGGGCTGGGAAAAGTTCGTTGCAGTTGAGAAGACCTTCGCCGATCCCCATGAAAACGATATTGTCACATCTTCTGCCCAGGTAACCGCACCCCAGAAGAAACTCTTCAAGGATCTCGCCTGTATGAAGATTGCGCTTCAATCCGTTTTTGCCGGAGGCGCAGAAACGGCATCCCACAGGACACCCCACCTGCGTGCTGAGGCAGAATGTAACTCTGCCGTCCCCTGCCGGAATAATTGCCATTTCAATGTGTTCGCCGTCGTAAAGCTCAAGAAGCAGTTTTGTAACACCGTCGGAAGATGCGGCTTTTTCTGCGATTTTCATAGATGGCGCATAGAAATCCTCCCGCAGTTTCTGACGCAGAAGGGCGGGGATATTGAGCATCTTTTCAGGTT
Organism: Lentisphaeria bacterium; assembly: GCA_017629975.1. GTDB lineage: Bacteria > Verrucomicrobiota > Lentisphaeria > Victivallales > Victivallaceae > UBA1784. Next base: position 4,716 of record JAGBWB010000191.1, on the reverse strand, counting down.
CAATAACCATTTTTTCCCGGATCCACTGCTGCAATTGTTTGGCGCGGAATCCGGGGAATCCTGAATCTTTGCACCACTGCGCCAACTCTTCAGGAGTCTGGGCAATGAGAAATTTCTTTACTTGCATGTTTCTTTTTTCTTTCTGACGGCGTTTGCGTCAAACTCCATTTCAAAAGGAGCGTATTTAAGGGCAAGTTCATAGTAACGGCGGGGAGACTTTCCCTGAGCCGCTGCGATGTCGCCTGCGTGTTCAAAAATGGTGGCGATGCCCTCCCGGGGATTGATACGGGCGAGAGCTTTAGTAATAAGTTTTTCTGCCTCTGCGTAGCGTTTTTCTTTGAACGCGATCCATGCCATGCTGTCAATGTAGGCGATATTTTCAGGTTCTTTGCTCAAGGCAAAGGTCAGAAGTTTCCTTGCTCTGGGCAGATCCTGCCCCAGCACCGCTGAAATATACCCCACTGCATTGGCAAGTGCCGGATGGTTCAGATGGGGCGTCAGGATCTTGTCTGCCATGCGGAATATGGCGGGATCTTCCAGCTTTTCAGAAATTGACAGCAGAATATGACCGATCCGGTAGTCCGCCGGAGTGCCGGATTGAATGGCTTTGATGACGGCATTATGGAGCGCTTTCCAATCTCGTTTCATGGTCAGGAGCTGGCAGCCCAGGTTGAAATGGAGTTTTGCGGGGAGCTTTTTGAGTGCTTTTTCTGCTTCTGCATACATCCCTGCATTGAGAAGAGTCTTGAAACGGAGTTCCGAAGAGTCAAAGCGGGGATTGAATTCCGTGACGGTCTGAACCGCTTTATCAAAATCAGCAACGCTGCCGCACTCTACCGCTGTGGAAAGGAGCCAGAGATTGGATTCTGTGCTGCGGGTACGCTTGTCGTAGCTCCGGGCAAAGTCAATGGCTTTGTTTTTCATGATCTGACGGAACTTTAAGTAAAAGAAAAGCACACCATCCGCCGTTTTGCGGTCAGAGACCTTATCCTTACCTGTATTGATAAGTTTTACAGCTTCATTGAAACATTTTTCAAGGGATTTCCCCCGGGAAGTTTCTCCTGCGGCATAAGATCTTGCCGCCGCAGTGTAACAGTAGTCAGCCAGCATGAGTCCGGCAGGCATATTGTATTCCGGATGCGAGGTGGTCCACTTGTTGAAAAAGCTGCACAGCTTGTCAAATTCTCCGGCGTCTGTCATGGCCTCCGCTGCCAGAGGGAGTAGAGCAAAAATGTGATCTTTTTTCCACTGGGGGCGGGTGATGAGTTTTTGCGGATCCAGCTTCAGCAGGGGTGCAAACTGTTTGAGCCGGAGTGACGCAGGCACATTACAGGCACGGTTGAGTGCGCCACCGTGAAGCATTGTCAGAAGATGATCGGGGTGACGCTCCCACATGGCGTTGAATTTTTTCAGGATATTCTCATATTTCTCAAGTTGCTTGAAAGTGGTTCTGAAAGCCTGAAGAGGAGTTTCGGCGTTGTTCAGGTCTTTTTCTATGACAACAAGGAGCTTTGAACACCGCTGTTCAAGATCTTTTTCAAGAAGTGCATCCACAAAAAGAGCAAGTACATCTTCCCGGCTGGCAGGAGCCTTTTCTCTGAGCGCAGGGAGGGCAGCTGCATCTGAGGCGATGCCTGCTCCGGCAGAAAGCTGTACCGCCGTCAATGCTCCCAGGAGGATCAAAAGTTTTCTGGTCATATCGTTTTTCCTGATTTGTTTAAAAAAATTAAAGCGTCCGCTGATTGGAACTGAAATGAAGAACTTCATTTCAACCGCAAAACGGACGCCTCCAAGAGTGCGAAATAAGTCCCGCCGCACCTCTGAATCAGAGGTTGTCTTTTCCGCTGTGCGGAAATATTGTGGCGACGACTTATTTCTTGTTCTTGTGCCGCAAGGACTTGAGCTGCTTCTTGCGCTTGTGCTTGGCGATTTTTTTACGCCGTTTTTTCTTGAGATTGCCCATGATGACACCACATTTGTTCAATTAATTAACAAAACCGATTGTATCATAATATAGCACTCTTAACGAAAAAAACAACTCAAAAGTGAAGATATTTACGGAAAAAATGCAAATATTTTCCATTTTTCCCTGCAGATCCTCCCTGAAGATGGTTTAGAAAGGAAAATACTTCAATTCTGCCGGGATGAAAGGAAAGAAAAAACGCCGGTGTTTTTTCCGGCGTTTGAACTTGGTTCTGGAACTCTGTGTCAGTTGCAGTGTATGTCCACGATACTCAGCTGAGGCTGTTCAATACCCTGGTGGGTATTGAGCTGCGGGGTAGCAAGGATATCGCAGACATCAGAAGTGAAATTTTCCGCGCTTTGATTGAAAGCGATGAAGTCCATGGAAACATTTCCCTGCCGCATTATGCCGCGGGTATGACTGCCGCCGCAGGTGGCGCTGCTCCTGATGATCTGCACATCATTGAAGCGGAAAACCGGCCGGGGGTTACTGTGACCGAAAGGCGACAGTTTTCCCAGATACTCAAAAAATTCCCGGGTCAGTTCAGAGAAAAGGATTTCTCCGTCATAAGAGATGGAACTTTCAAGATCAGCTGTATTGATCTGGCGCGCGATCTCTTTATTCATCAAATCAAAGAAGTCGGCGATTTTTTCTGTCCGGAGTCCCACGCCCACTGCCATGGGATGGCCGCCGTAGCGCTCAAGGAGATGAGCGCTCTTTGAGAGAACTTCAACCAGATTCAGATTGGCGATACTGCGTCCGGAGCCGTAAGCCACATCGCCCTGAACAGTCAGCACGATCGTGGGACGGTTGTACTCTCTTGCCAGACGTGAGGCGACGATACCGATCACGCCCTGATGCCAGTCTCTGCCCGCCACGAGAAGCGCACAGGGACTCATCCAGGCAAGCTGACGCTCGATTTGTTCTCTTGCCTCCTGATATATCTCCTGTTCCTTCTGTTGGCGGTCGCGGTTGAAGCGTTCAAGCTGTGATGCACAGGCGTAAGCCTCAACGATCTGACCGGATTGGAGCAATCTCAGCGCCACATTGGCGTCACCGACTCTGCCCGCAGCGTTGATCCGGGGGGCAAGGCGGAAAGTGATATCGGCTGGAGTCAGCTCTGAACGGAGTTTGGAACTTTCGATCAGGGCACGGACACCCGGACGCAGCTGGCGCTGCAATGCCTCAATACCGTATTTGACCATGACCCGGTTCTCACCCAGCAAGGGGACGATATCTGCAACAGTTCCAAGCGCCACATAGTCCAACACCTCTTCAAGGCGTGTCGTGAAGCCACCCAGATTGTTCTCTCTGCCGTACTTGACGAAGGCGTGAGAAAGTTTGAATGCGGCTCCCGCTCCTGAAAGAAGCTGAAGATCCGCAAGCTCCGGATAAACCTTGGGATTGATGACAGCCAAAGCATCCGGCAAAGAGGGGCCTGCTTCGTGATGATCGGTAACGATCACATCGATACCCAGCTCCCTTGCCCGCGCCACAGCGTCGCAGCTGGTGATCCCGCAGTCCACTGTCACCAGAACACCGCAGAGACCGAAAGATTCAAGAGCCTTGTCAAGAGACTCCGGAGTGAATCCGTAACCGTCATCAAAGCGATGAGGGATAAAAGAATTAACAATTGCACCGTTGCTGCTGAGAACCCACGCCAAAAGCGCACTGGCGGTAATACCGTCAGTGTCATAATCGCCATGGATCAGAATAGGCTCTTTGTTTGCAACAGCTTTCCACAACCGCGCTGCCGCATCCCGGATACCCGGGAAACGGTAGGGGTCGCTCAAATTTCCGAGCCGCGGATTCAGGAAATTTTCCACCTGATCCGCACCGATGCCGCGCGCGGCAAAAATGAGGGCTATGGGACGGGGAAGCGCAAAGCTCCGTTGCAGTCCTTTTATTTCTTCCTCAAGATTTCCGGCGTTGATTTTCCACTTGTTTACACCCATTTGTTTCTCTTTTCTTATTTAATCTTCTTTATTAACATAACTCCGAAAGTGGAATAATCCAAACGAAAATTCAAAAAAAATGCAAAATTTAGTGAAAATTCTTTTTTTTGGCTTGAAAAATGGTTCCGGCAGGAGTATTGTTTATCAGCAACTCAATTATTAATTCACTGTTCTGGGGCTGGGGTATGGGTAATATATATTTTCCGGAATCAATTTCCGGACAATGGATCTATTTGGAGCGGTTCAGAAATTCAGCTGACATAACGCTTCTTATGAAACGCAAATTTTCTTTTGCCGGCGACTCAGGGGATGATCCTGTCTTTTTTGTCAGTGCCAATACGTCGTATCAGCTTTATATCAACGGACGCCTTGCCGGTGCCGGTCCCAGAGCCCACCATAATACCGGAACCAGTTACATTGATGCCCATGAAATCGGTTTCTATCTGGAACCGGGAAACAATACGATACTCCTTTTCGTGCATAATTGTCCGGAAAAAAAACGGGGGGATCATACCCGGAGCCCCGGCATGTGGTGTCAGCTTCAATGCGGCGGCAAAACATTGCTTCAAAGCGATGAAAGCTGGGAGCTCATGGCGCTGGAAGGCTTTAACCGCCCCCGGGTGAGAGTTTCTGAAAAGGGCAGACTCAGTACCTTTGTCGATCTTGGAGTGCTGCCGGAAAAATGGAACACGGGGGGAGATGATTCCTCCGGACGCTGGGAAAAGCCCGATATGCTGCTGCTCCCCGGCGAGGTTGGGGCGCTGATGGAACTGCATCCTCTGCCCCCTGCGGTCATTG
>JAGBWB010000190.1 GCA_017629975.1 Lentisphaeria bacterium | reverse complement strand
TCAGTCCCCTGCTCTACCGACTGAGCTAACCTGCCACATTGTCATCGCTGACTATGTGTATAATATATACCCGCATATGGGATTTGTCAAGCGATTTTTTGTTTTTTTTCGCTTTTTTTTCTGTTTTTTTGCCTTTTGGCCGCAAAATAACAAAATCCGCACAGTTTTCTGCACTGCGCGGATCTCAACCTTAAAAGAAATTACCACTCCTTGCCGAGTATGCGCTCCACATTGTCGTGAAGTATGTTGCGCTTCGCCTCATCACTGATCTTGGCAGAAACAACTCCTCCAATCGCCTGAAATTCATCAAACCAGGGCAAGTCAGTCCCGAATATCAGCTTCTCTGAGCCTACAAGCTCACAGAACTTCTCGATCATGCCGTTCTCTCCCGGAACAGCCGTCAGCTCCAGATAACTGTTGCCTGATGATTCTTTGACAACACGCTCTGCGTATTCGTAATCACCGAAAATACTGTGCCCATGGAAAAATTTCGCGTTGTGATATTTTTCCACAAGCTTCAACATGGAGGGACCGTCATTATAATGTCCCCGTCCGCCCCAGGTGTGGTTCAATATCGGCAGTCCGCGCTCGTCTGCAAACTTCAGCGCGTACTCGTAGGCCTTGTCCGTCACATTCACCTTGTGGTACCCCGCAAGCATCTTGATCCCCAGCACATAGGGACGCCATTTGTCAAATTGTGCAAGATCTTCTTTGATGATCTCCGGATAATGAGGATTGATCCCTACATAAAAACGCAAGTTTTCAGGAAACTCCTTGCAGATCTCGCAGACATTGGCGTTGCGGAAAGAGGGCTCCCACAAGGCGTAATGGTGAGTAAAGGCAAGTTTTGCAACGCCCGCCTTTTTCAAATGGGCAACCATATCGGCGGCTTCACCGCGCTTGAAGTAGATGGCGTAATGAGGTCCCATGTGTCCGTGCATATCAAAGACGGGGAAGCCGGGGTTGCCGTATTTCCAGCAGTGTTCCGCCACAGAATTTTTTTCATTCCAGACGCTCATAATTGGGCTCCTTTCAGCAGATTTTCAAGATTCTTCCCTGCGATAAGGGCGACTTTGTCGGCGGAAAGTCCGGAGTATTTCAGCTGAAGCATTCCGTTACCCTGGTTGTATTGGGGGAAATTACTGCCGTAAAGGATCCTTTCGGCACCGTACTCGTTTGCCAGATCGGCGATGCCCTCAGGAACCCAGTAACCGGCAGTCTCAAAGTGAAATCCGGAATAGTTTTCAAGCAGAGGCCGGATGTTCCGGTCACTGCCCCATTTGCCGTATCTTTCAAGGTAAATACAGGTCAGATCCGGAAACTCTTTCATGAAGTTGTAAAGCTCACTCCACTTTCCTGCAAAGCCGTTGAGAAGAACAGGAACTTTACGCTCCGCAGCAGCATCAAGGATCTTCCCCAGCGTCAGACGGCAGGGCACATAACGGTGCTCTATGGGATACAATGTGATGGCCCCGATGCGGTTTTCTTTGAAACTTCCGAAAAATTCATCAGGCTCAGGCAGTTCATGGCACTGGGAGGGCAGAATGGTCCATACTCCCGTCAGACGCTCACTGGTGTCCTCTTTGAGCAATCCCGCAAGGAAGGCGTTGCTGTAAGGAATGGCGATATCGGTATTGATATAACGCACCAGAGCTTTATCGATGCCGGAGTAATCCATCTCTGCAAGGAGCGCAGGTGCATCAACGGCGCACATACCGCCGTTCATAGGCAGCCCGATGGAGCAGTTGCTGTCAAAAAAGAAAATATCTTCCATAAGAAAAATTCCCTGTAACACTTATCTGCTGTACTCAGCCATGACCTTTTCAAAGGCATCGGCAACCTTATGGATCTCTTCTTCGCTGAGCATGAGCCAGCTGAGAGACATGGTTCCGAGTTTGTTTTTGACGATATCTTCAGCTGTTTCAAAAGAAGCGACACGGTAAAGATTTTCGGGGATGCTCCACAACCTGTGGCGGTACATCAATGCGCCCCAGCCGCTGCTTCCGCACCCGGTGACGCCCTCAGCCCGGACGGCTGCACAAAAGTCTTTGGTTGCGATCCCCTCTTTCAACACGGCAGGATCGATCATAAAAGCAAATTGATAGTATCCCTGCAGCGTGGCGCATCTTCCGGGAGCCTGCACCCGGATTCCGGGAATGGCGTTGAGCCTTTTCCGCAGAATTTCAGCGTTACGGGCGCGGAACTCCGTATCAGCGCGCAGTGTACGCAGCTGGGAACGCAAAATCGCCGCCTGAAATTCGGTGATCCGGTAGTTGTGGCTGATCATGCCCATGGGCGGAGGCGCTGTCGCCTGCCCCTGAACGGCGCCGTACTGGTAGCCGATGTGTGAAATACGTCCAAGGGCCTCGCCCAGTTCCGGATCGTTGGTGATGCAGGCACCGCCCTCGCCTGAAGCGACGGTCTTGCTCTGCTGAAAGCTGAAAGATCCCACTTTGCCGATGGTTCCGGCATGTTTTCCGTTCCATTCGCTGCCGTGGGCGTGGGCGCAGTCTTCAATGACGAAAAGGTCATGTTTGGCGGCAATCGCCATGATTTTGTCCATATCTGCCATGGAGCCGTAAAGGTGGACGGGGATAATGGCACGGGTTTTGGGAGTGATCGCCTCTTCGATTTTTTTAGGATCAAGACAGAGGGTGTCAGGTTCGATATCCACCATGACGGGAGTCGCTCCGCAGACCACCACGGCGCTGCCGGTGGCGATCCAGGAGTAGGCGGGAACGATCACCTCATCCCCGGGACCGATGCCCAGCGCCTGCATGGCAACTTCAAGGGTGACAGTGCCGTTTGCCATCATGGCGCAGGAGGCGGCTTTGGTGTAGGCGGCAAACTCTTCGTTGAACGCCACTTCGTGTTTGCCGTAGAATGACCAGGCGTGACTCAGATAGATCTCTTTCAGGAGTTCTGCCGTTTCTGGGTCCGCAGGAGGCCATGCCGGAACTTTGGCTGCTGTTTCAAAAACAGGAGTTCCGCCGTTGATCGCAAGTTTGCTCATGTATAAAATCTCCTATATCAGGTTGTACTCTTTTATAATCTACTACTCAAGGAAAGATTTTTCAATAGCTGATTCCGGCAAAAAACAGATAAATGAGGTAATTTCAAAAGTCATTCAAAAAAATGGCAAAGATGTCATTCGCAAAGAGCTGTAAAGGGTAGTTTGAGGCTGCTACCTGCAAGGTAACAGCCGAAAACGCTCCCTTTATCAGATCGAAGCGAGGGCGCTTTGACAATTT
>JAGBWB010000189.1 GCA_017629975.1 Lentisphaeria bacterium | reverse complement strand
CCGCAGCAAGCTTTTCATCATCCGTATGCTGGTAGGGACGGTCAGGAAATTCGCTCTGAGCATGAAACGAAAGGCGCAGCCAATCCCTGTTGGCCTGAAACTCCTCCCGGTAATCCGCAGGAAAATCACTCAGGCAGAAATCTTTGTGGTGGTCATCCTGATAAAAAAGATTCAACAGAAACTTGGAATCATATTTCTCGTGGATCTGTTTCAAACGGCTCAAAAACATTTCGTCAAAAATTGAAGCAGGTCTGTTCTTGGCGATCCAGCGCAGAAAAAAGCAGCAGTCATCAAAGAAAAAGTGGCAGCGGCGGAAGGATTTTTTGTCCCACATGACTGTCAGAGTCAGTGTTCTTTCACCGAAATAATCTGATGCGGCGGCGGTGATCTTGTTGATGCGCTGTGTCAGACGGACAGTGGCAAAAAACTGCCGGTCGTAACGGGTCACGGCCTGGCCGTTGACAGTGACCTCGGCCTGAGGATCGGCAAGGCCTTCGACTCTGATTTCAAGATAATCATCTGTTTCAGTTCCGTGGTGACGGTTCAAGATGGCTCCGTCACGCAAATTTGTGATTTCCAACATTTTTTCTTCTCCTGAATATATTTTCCCAAAGTTATCAGGGAGGGGGCATACAAAAAGTCTCACTCCCAACTGTTTTCAGTTTCCCCAGTCAATATGACGATCGCTGCGGGGGACTTTCCGGCAGTAACGGATCCTTTCTCTTGCTGAAATAATCAGCAGCACGCTTCCTCCCCCGAGAAGCAGCCAGATGAACCATTCGCCCCATTTGACATAAAAGGTCATCACCGGCCGGTCTTTGTAGGGCACTTCCACCTTTCCCCATGCCTGACCTCTTTTGATCTCTTTCCGTCCCGGCACACCGGGAACATCAAGAAACTCTCTCAAACTCCCGTCAGGAGCCACCACTCCGGAGCCGCCGTTGTTTCCGCAGCGCACCATGGGGAGCCCGGTTTCCACCGCCCGCATCACCGCATTGGCCAAATGCTGTTCCGGCTCACTGCTCCGGGGATACCAGGCATCGTTGGAAAGCACCGCCAGCACCTTTGCGCCGCGACGGGCAAAGTCCCTTGTCAGGTAGCCGAACACCCCTTCATAACAGACGGCGGTGCTCACCTTGAGATTGCCGGGGAGCTCCAGAGGCTTCCGGTTGACGCCGGGGGTCAGGTCTCTTCCCATATCCACCATGCGGATGATAAATTCAGGCAGCCATTTCCGGAAAGGAATATACTCTCCGTAAGGGACCCGGTGGATCTTGTCGTACTTGTAGATCAACCGCCCCTCGCTGTCAAAGCAAAGGGCACTGTTTGTCGATCCGAAGTTGACCTCCCCCGGCTTGGGATAGGCAAAATCAATAGTTCCGATCAGCATGGGAATACGGCATTGCAAAAGAAGCAGACGGAAATTCTGAGCGTACTCACGCCCCCAGGGATGAGCGGAACGCAAAGGCATGGGAACAGCACTTTCAGGCCAGATGATCATCTCAGGCTTTTCCTTGGCCGCCGCTTGGGTAAGCTGAATATAAGTCTGCATCGCCTCCCGGAACTCCTTTTCCCCGGGATGGCGTCTCTGGGAAAGATCCCCCTGGATCAGAGCGGGCTTCCACACCCGGTCGGTTTCAGGCATGGAATAGTTCATTCTGTAAGCACCCCAGCCCCAGTTGAGAAGCAGAACTCCGAGGACACCCAGCAAACAATACTTTCCCTTGCGCAAAGTGACCGCCCCCAGAGCGGCTCCCCCCAACGCAGCAAGAAAAAGTACGCCGTAAGAGCCGGTCACTGAACACAACTGGATAAAAGGCAAATTCCGCCACTGGGTCACAGAAAGATCGTTCCAGGTGAAAAGCCGGGAGCGTGTCCATTCAACAAGGGTATAGACGATGGCCGCAAGAAGAATAAAAAGCAGTGTCCGGTACCAGGGCAAACGCGAAGAGAAATAATCTTTGCGCTTTTCATACTCTTCAGCCTGGACCTCCCCCGGCATGAGAAGATTCCTGCCCAGAGCCGCAATGATGCCTCCGGCAACGGCGGGCCACAAAGAAAGCACCGGCGCAAGAAGATAAGGAACCGGCAATTCGATCTCACGCAGAAACTGAAAAGCAAAAAGCGCCCATCCCATTCCCCAGAACCATCCGCACAAGGCTCCCTGTTTCCACCCGGTACGTGCGCAGCACCACACAAGGGGAGCCAAAGCGGCAAATCCCAATACCCACAGATTGAAAGGAGGAAGCGCAGATGCAAAAAGCACTCCCCCTGAAAAGCTGAAAAGAAGATAACGCCATAAAGGTATCCTTTTTCTCAAAAGCTCCTTCTCATCAGCAGCCTCAAAGGCCTCTGAAGCTTCTGCAGGGGAGTTGGAACTCCCTTTGTTGAAAAAACTCTTCAAAATAATTGCTCCTTATGTTGAAAAAAGAGTGTTCATGCTGTAAATTACACCGTGAACATTTTTTCTGCAACCTGAAAAGGAAATTTTCTCGTAAAAAGATTGAAAATTTCAGGGATTTATTAAATTATGGAAATCAGTGAAATCAGAAACTACGATCATATCGTAATCGGCAGCGGTCTGGCTGGACTTTCCAGTGCTCTGCATCTGGCAAGATCCGGCCGCAGTGTGGTGGTCATCACCAAACGGGAAATCGACGAATGCAACAGCCGTCTGGCTCAAGGCGGGGTCGCCTGTGTTATG
>JAGBWB010000188.1 GCA_017629975.1 Lentisphaeria bacterium | reverse complement strand
TCTGGAAGAGAGAAAATCAGAGCGAAGTTGTTTTCAGAGAGTGCTTTTTTTCTTTATCAGAGTTTTGTCAAAATGGCGGAAATGCTTGTGCATTCCGCTTTTTTTATTGACTTTTCCGGCAGGTTCCGGGGGAGTGTAACTTTTATCAGCAGAAAGGATGAAACGTATGAAAAAACTGTTCGTATTGTTTGCACTCAGTGCTGCCATGGTGGTAACCGGCGCCGATCTTTATGTGCTGCGTAAAGGAGGCAAAAACAACAACCCCGGTACCAAAGCTAAACCTTTCAGAAATTTGTGGAAGGCAATAGACAAGGCAAATCCCGGTGATGTCATCCACATTTCTGAGGGAACTTACTCCGGCAAGATGTCCTGCGGCTGGATCGAAGTCAGCAAAGCAGTTACTCTTAAAGGCGGTTACTCCAGTGATTTCTCACAGCGTGACCCCGTGAAGTACCAGACTCTGCTGCGTCCCACCAACGATCAGAATGCCACCAAACCCATTTTCGGCACTATGACCATTCAGAATAAAAATGCCAGGGTCAAAGGCACGGTCGTTATTGACGGTATCATTTTTGATCATACCCTTGCCAACAGTTATCACGCCCGTGAAGGAAAACCTGCCGGTTTCACTCAGGGAATGTATCTGATCCCCCCCACCAAAGGGTTGACCAAATATCCCTCCATCGACCGTTATATGCTTCACGCTAATACAGAGGGCGATTTGATTATCCGGAACTGCCTTTTCCTCAACGGCAGCAACTATGCCGTCAATGTCAATCACTTTGCCGGAAAAGTCAAGATCCTCAACAACGTCTTTGTGGGCTGCCGCATGGTTGGCGCTGAAGTGCGGACTTCAAACGGAAAACTCTATGCTGTTGACTATGAATTTGCCAACAATACAGTGCTTTTCACCTGGACCCGCACCAAGACCTTTGAAGATATGGGATATGCTGTCCGCGCCAACAATGGAGTTGTCACCAATATCCACCACAACATTCTCGGTCTCAACTGCATGGCGGGATTTGACAACACCAAGGGCAATGCCAAACAGAAGAAGGTCAAACTTGACAATAATATCTTCTTCCTCAACAAGAAGGCTGACGTTGCCATCACCATCAGCCCCAATATCAAATTCATGAAGGTGGAAGATGAAGGTTTTGATGATCTGAGTGATGTGGACGGCATGGAAAGTGTTGAAAACAACACCGCTTTCAAGAATCCTGCTCTTTTCAAAGGCATTATTGATATGAACTATCTTCAGGCTTTTCTGAGTGCCACCTACACTGAAAAGGTCCATTACAACGAAAACAGCCCCATGAATCAGTTCCGGGCTGCCCTCGGACTCAACAAGCAGGGAAAAATCACTTCAAAGGTTTCCATGTTCGCCAATCCCTATCCTTTTGAAAGTGCCGTCAAGTTCTTCGGCGCCGTCAAGGAATACGGCGCTCAGGCTTGCAAATAACACCCCGGTTCCAAAAATAAAAATAAGGAGAAACAATTATGGATGCCAAGAGTTTTATTGACAACTACAAGACAGTCGTGACCACCAGGTACTTCTGCTTTGAGGGACGTGCCGGACGCGCCGAATTCTGGCAGTTTGTGCTGGTCAACTTCATTATCAGTGCAGTGCTTGGACTTATTCCCAAGGCAGGCTTGATCCTTCAGAATATTTACGCTCTTGCCGTGCTGCTGCCCGGACTTGGTGTGACTGCCAGAAGACTTCATGACAGAGGTAAATCCGGCTGGTTTCAGCTTCTTCATCTGATTCCTCTTATCGGCAGTCTGATTATTCTTTTCATGCTTATCCCTGAGGGGGAGGCTGAAGATAATATGTACGGTCCTGCTGTGAAGTAATTTTCTGTAAAATCACAAAAACCGGGAAAGAGTGGTACTTTCCCGGTTTTTTTGCCCTTTTCAGGGAAGTGTGACTTGAAGTTTTCCCTGACGGAGGATTTTTATTTCTGTACCTGTTGCATCGACCACGGTGGAGCCTGCGGCATCATCAGGGAGTCTGCCCCCATCTACGGCAATGGCGGGGGCTCCTGAAAGTTCCTTGAGGGCGGTTTCAATATCTTTGGGGTCGGGGGCTCCTGAGAGATTGGCGCTGGTTTGGTACAAAGGACCGGTGAGTGCCAGAAGTTCACGCAGAAAGGGGTGATCGGGGGAACGGAATCCCAGTGTCCCGCCCTCTTTCAAAGGAGCAATGATGGTCACTGCTCCGGGGCAATATTTCTCCGCCAGCTTTTCAGGGAGTCCGCTCAGCTCAACGCCCATAGAATCAAGTTCGCGCCAGTCGTAAACAAACCATCCCAGCACCTTGGCGGCACTGCGTTGTTTGAGTTCAAAGATCTTTTTATAAGCATTTTCATCGTTGACCTTAGCCACAAGACCGTAGACTGTTTCGGTGGGGACCAGAGCCACAGCGCCGGGGGTACGCAATATTTCTGCACAGCGCGCGGCGCTTGTCTTTATATCATCACATGAGAGTATGAGAGGTGTTGTCATTTTTCATCCTTTCTGCCCTTGAATTTATCTGAAACTCTTTCACCCAGATAGCAGCATCCGAAAGCCAGTGCCCCCGCTGCAAATCCGTAAACGGCGCCGCAGGTGACAGGCCGGTCAAAGTTGCTCATGATCTCTGTAAAACTGCCTTCGGCACCGATACATGAAACGGCACAGTATCCGAGCCAGACTGCCAGAGAAACGATCATGGACGCCCAGGCGGCATTGGCAGATGCCCCGGGCAGATAGATGGCTGTGACCACAGGAATAAAGACCACTACCAGTTGTGTTACCCAGGAGTTTTTCATCAGCAGATAAATACTTTGCACGTTCAACGCAAAGAAAAGACTTACCGCAACGAGTACAACTGTGCAAAGACGGGTGAGAAGCAGAAATTTTTTGTCTGAGAGCTCAGGCAGAAAAGGCTTCAACACATTGTTGCAGAAAAGAGAGGAACCCGCCAGAAGGCAGCTGTCGGCAGAACTCATAATTGCTGAGAGAAGCGCTGAGAAAAAGAGGAGCAGGATCACCGGGTGAAGTTTCCCCAGTACGATCAGCGCCATTTGGGGCAATACCTGATTGTCCAGATTGCTGCCGATGGTTTCTGAGGTGATACCATACTTGGGGAGAACGATTCGGGCAGCGAAGCCGATGACAATGGGGATCATGGCAATGAAGAAATAGAGGAAGGCTGAAATAATGGAACTGCGGACAGCGGTTTTTTCATCCTTGGCAGCAAGAGAACGCTGGATCAGATCCTGCCCCACCATGCACCCCAGGCCCATGACGATCCAGCTGCCGATGTAGTAGCTCCAATCGCTCAGTGTGGTAACACCTTTTTCCGAAACAGAAGGGGCAAAACTCAAATCTGCTTTGTTCAGTGAACTCCAGAGCTTTTCAATGCCTCCGGCTTCGTTCAATGTCCCCGGCAAAAGAAGTATCAACCCTGCGATGATGAGCGTGACCTGAACGATGTCGGTCAGCGTTACAGCCCACATGCCGCCTGCGTAGGTGTAGATGAGGAAAATTGCAGCACCGATCAGGGTCCCGTAGAGGATATCGATACCGATGAGCAGATTGAGGATGGTTCCGATACCCAGCATTTGGGAGCCCAGCCAGCCGATATAAACAGGCATCATCCAGACAGTGGCAAAAATTCCTGCCCGGGGACCGTATTGGGTTGAGATGATGTCCGTGACGGTGAGACATCTGTTTCTGCGGAGCGCTCCCACAATGAAGATACCTGCCAGCAGCAGACAGAGGGCGGCACCAAAGGGGTCTGCCAGAACACCGCTGATACCGCTGGAATAGGTCATTGCCGAGATTCCCAGACTGGAACCGGCCCCGAACCAGGTGGCAAGGAGTGTGGCTGTTGCCATCCACAAAGGAAGACGCCGTCCCGCCACAAGATAATCTTCAGGAGTCTTGATCTTGCCGCTTGCCAGAAGACCGATACCTAACATGGCGAGCAGATAGATCCCGATGCCGATACAGAGGAAACTTCTGATGCTTCCGGTTATTTGGAATGAAGCGGCAAGGGGAAACATTGCCGGGAAAAGTGAAGTCATCGTTCAAAGGCTTTCAGTTGCGGCACAGTTTCAAGATGAGCTGTTCAATCAGGATCCGGGCGTCGCCGCTGCCTGAAACTGCCGCACAACTGGCATTGCGGATCGCAGCAAGTTTTTCCGCGATTTTATGGCCTCCCAGTTTCTGGGCGGCTTCGCACATCTTGTATGCCCGGAATGGATGGCACTTGAGAAGCGGATTGTCCGGGAAGCGGCTCTTGACATCGGCGGGCAGGTTGTCAAAGGAACGGGGCGTGGCATGGGTGACTCCCAGTTCCCGCATGGCAGGGATCAGCTTGCTGTAACGCTGGTATTCATTTGAAAGAGAGGCCAGAAGCGGAATGATGTCACTGTCTTTGGTAAAGAGCAGATCAAGGAGTTTCAACGCTCGTGAAGCCTGGCCTTCGGTGACTGCCGAGGTGAACTCCCACCCCACAGCTTCGGGGGTGCGGCTGGTGATGGCTTCGCAGTCGGCAAGGGTGATCAAGGGGGCGTCGCCGGTGTAGAGGATCAGTTTTTCCACTTCATTGGCAAGGTTTGCGGAACTCCCGCCCACAGTTTCAAGAAGATACTGCATGGCCTGATTGTCCAGATGTTTGCCGGAAGAAGCCAGTAAACTTTCAAGGGTCTGCCTGCGGCTTTCAGCATAATTTTTGTCTCCGGACTGAGGCGTCTGGAACATTTCGATCTTGACGCCTGAACTTTTCAATGCCTTGGCGTAACTTTTCCGCAAATCAAGTCCGGGACCGTCAAGGATGATATCCACCTCATCGGGCAGGGGGGCGCAAAGGGTGGTGAGGATCATTTCTCCGGGACCGGATTTGGAAAGGAGTTCCAGATCAGGGAAGTTTTTCAGCCAGACCAGTTTCCGGGGAGAAAGAAAGGGGGGCGTTTGAACTGACTCCACAAAGGGAACAGCCAGCTGCTCCGGTTTCACAGTATCGCTGTCGGCGCTGATGATCTCCACACCGGGATCGTCAGGATCACTGCCCCCCAGCTGAAGTGCCAGCTCCCGCGCTCTCTTTTTACGGCTGAAATCATCACTGCCGGAAATGATATATACATTACCCATTGTTTGTTCCGTGAATCATGTGGTTGAGAATTTTTTCCGTGGCTGCCGCAGCTGCCACCAGCTGATCCGAATCCACGCCTGTGGTGACCACGCTGCGCCCGTCGGCGCACTTCCATGTGATGGTGGTTTCCACAAGAGCGTCTGTGCGGCCGCCGGGAGGGATACGGACTTGGTAGTCCACCAGTTTTGGCATGGAAAGTCCGTATTTTTTAAGACACTTGCGTATGGCTTTGATAAGGGCGTCGTAACCGCCGTCACCGGTTGAAGAGTCTTCAACAGTGACGCCGTCAAATTCAAGGACCACATGGGCCTTGGGGAGCCGGCTGCGGTGTGAAACCGTTTCAAAGTCAACGATCCGCAGACGCGCCGCCTCAGGAGTACGCATGATATTTGAGATGATAAAGGGGAGATCCGCCGCAGTCACCGCTTTTTTTCTGTCTCCCAGACGGATGACTTCTTCCAGGACTTTTGCACGCAGTTCCGGTGAGAGCACCTCTTCGCCCATGAGTTCAAGGGTGCGGTCGATAGAGGCTTTGCCTGAAAGTTTTCCCAGAGCATAATCCCGCTGGCGCACGAAACGTTCCGGGAGCAGTTTGTTGCAGTAGAGATCCCCCTTCCGGTCGCCGTCGGCGTGGACGCCGCATGTCTGGGTGAAGACATCGCTGCCCACAATGGGGGCGTTCCAGGCGCAACGTTTGCCGGAAAGGGCCTGAAGCATGTTGGAGGCGTTATGAAGTTCCTTTTCCACAATGTGTATGGGGCGGGGGGAAAAGTCCCGGACTGCCGCGGCAAACTGGGCAAGATCCAGATTTCCGGCACGTTCACCCAGACCGTTGATGGTACAATGGATCCCGCTGATGCCGCATTCAACTGCGGCAAGGGCGTTGGCACATGCCAGATTGTAATCGTTGTGTCCGTGAAAATCAAAGCGCAGTTCCGGGAACGCGCTCCGCATCAGATGGAGTGCCGTTGTGAGCCGGGGAACATTGAGAATACCCAATGTATCGCAGAGCATGAAACGCTCAACGGGAAGATCTTTCAGGGCATTGATCTGGGTGAGGACATAATCAAATGAATCACTGATCCCGCCGGACCAGTCTTCAAGATAACAATTGACCTTCAAATCGGCGGAAACAGCCTTTTCCACCTCTTTCCGGATATCTGCGAAGTGGCGTTCAGGCGTTTTTTTCAACTGTATTTCACAATGTCTGCGGGAGCCTTTGCAAAGCAGATTTATGACTGAACCGCCGTTGTTTCTGATCCAGTCAACAGAACGGCCCCCATCCACAAAACCGAGTATTTCCAGTTTTTCAGGATTGTCATGAGCATTGCTCCACTCCAGGATCTTTCTGACACCCTCTGCCTCCCCGGCCGAGACCCGGGCTGAGCCGATCTCAATACGGTCAACTTTGAGACGGCGGAGCATCTTGGCGACAGAAAACTTTTCCTTGGGGGTAAAAGCCACGCCGGGAGTCTGCTCCCCGTCCCGCAAAGTCGTGTCAAGAATTTCTACATACAGATCCTGATGTTTCATTGCAGAAAAGTCTGATTTCAGTTGGCAGCTGCCGTTTTCCTTTTAGCGATCTTGCTGCGGGCAACGGCGCTGGTTTCAAGGTCGCCCAGCATGATGCGGATCTTGCGGATATTTTCCTGACATTCGGGGATCTTGACCTTTTCAAAAAGGTTGACCCGCTGTCCGGTGGTCCGCAGTTCTTCTGCCAGCAGTTCGTACTGCCGGTAGAGGATCTTGTATTCCTCTTTCAGCTCAGCGGCGCGTTTGAGAGCTTCAACGGCGTCATCAACGTACCAGTCGGTGGCAAATCTGTCTACCGGGAGAGCGGCGAACTCCACCCCTTCAAAGACCGGAATGGGGACGCCTGCAATATTCTGTTCTGAAGAGTTGACCTTTTCGATCCTGACCTTGGATTCAATATCTTTTGCTGCGGCAGTATCACCGAAAAAGATAAGGCTCTGGGCGAGGGTTCCCCGCAGTTCCTGCTGACGGCGCAAGTTGTCCTCAAGCAGGTCTGAACTGCGGCGCACCTCAGCCTGGAGCTGCTGCTTTTTCAGCTGCAAAGTGGGCAGAAAGCGCTGAAATTGCTTCAGCGCGTCCTGCTGCTTTTTCTGCTCCTGCTTGGTGAACTTGATCTTTTCAGCCATGGGATCAGGCCTCCTTGGGCCAGTACTGTTCGATCAGATCGGTTTTGATACCGACTTCAGCGGGTTCAAAGCAGTCGGCAAGGATCTTCCAACCCAGGTCAAGGGCATCTTCAAGGGGGATGTTGACTGAAAGATTCATCATTTCAGATTCAAAGCGTTTGCCGTATTTCAGCAGTTTGTTGTCCCAGCCGGACATCTTGAAGCCCATGGACTGCTTTTCAACAGTGCTCTTGTAGTCCGCGTAAAGACGGATCATGGCGTCCATGATGGCACGGTGGTCGCTGCGGGTACGGCCGTTGACCTGCTGTTTCAGACGGGAAAGTGAACCGAAAGGCTCAATGCGTCCGTTACGCAGATAGAACTGACCTTCTGTGATGTATCCGGTGTTGTCCGGCACAGGATGGGTCACGTCATCACCGGGCATGGTGGTCACACCCAGAATGGTGATGGAACCGGCTCCGTCAAAGTCAACGGCCTTTTCGTAACGTGCCGCCAGCTGACTGTAAAGGTCGCCCGGATAACCGCGGGTGGCAGGGATCTG
>JAGBWB010000187.1 GCA_017629975.1 Lentisphaeria bacterium | reverse complement strand
TTTCAAGCAGAACATTCAGAAACTTTCCGGCTTCAGAAAAAATGTTGCTCAAACGATCATTTTCGGAGACAGCTGGAAAACAGCAACAATGAATATTGCCCTGGGGAACGGAAATTCCGGAAGACGGCAGCTCATCAATGGAACCGATCTTGACACGGGAATAAATGCTTCGCACGGCCGGGGATACAACGCTTCTTATGCAGACGGCAGTGTCAAAAATTCATCCTTTGTCTGGATCACCGATGCCGCTAACAACAATCTTGCAGTTTGGAATACAAACAATCCGCTGATCCAGTTCAAAAGAGGCAATGCCCAATAACAGAATAAAAAAGGAAAAAGTGTTATGAAATCAGTTTTTAATTTGCTTTTGCTTTCTGCTGCTGTTGTACTTCAGCTGCAGGGGGCTGAGATCATCAATCAAAAAAATATGCGCCTTGATTTTGGCAAAGCACGTCCCTACGTACAGCAGAAACCCTTTTTTGAAGTGGATTTCGGCAAAGATCCCGGCGTTTGGGATTTGAAGAGCCGTTTCAACTACCAGAATCTTGTCACTATGGATACTGCCGGTGCCCTTTTCGGGGAAAAATGTTTTCAAGTCTACCGGAACGACAGCAAACCCAATACCGATACCTGGTGGCAGATTTCCACCAAATCTTTCCCTTGCAATGTTCCTGCGGACCCCGTGGTGATCGCCGTGACTGCCGCCACGTCGGAAGATATGGAACGGATCAGTTCCGGAGGGAAGCCCTGTGAGATCGTCTGGTGTGACAGCAAAGGGAAGATCCTTTCAACATCTCCTTTTGTGTTCAACAATTATGCCCGTGAATTCACCCTTTCGCAGACACCGGGAATGGTCCCCGCCGGAACAGAAAGTTTCAAGATCCGTCTGGGGTTTAGCAACCCGAATATTACAAAAGGAACTTACTTTGCTGTCAAGTCTCTTGCTTTGATTTCCACTGCAAAAAAGGTGCAGTACGTCAAAAGTTACAGCTATGAAACCTCTATTCTCTCTGCCGGAAACGGGAAAATTTCGTGGCAATCTTCCACCCCTGCCGGTACATCCGTCAAGATCGCTGCCAGCACTTCGCCCGACAACAGAAACAAAAGCGGTTTCCCTGTCAAGTGGAGCAAATTCGGCAAGGAATTTGATAAAGAGTTTACCGTTAAAAATCCCTGGGTAAAGCTGCGGATCACCCATTACACCGCCAACGGACAATATCCTGAACTGAAAGAACTCAATGTGGGCGGGCACAAGATCACCCATTTCCAGCCCCCCCGGGAAACGGCTGTTCCCCTTGTGGAAAATCTTTCATCTGCGGGCCCCACTCAAAACAGTAAATGTGATGTTGTCTTGCGCATCACCTGTCCCACCCCCATCCACTGGAGCTCTCTCAAAGTTGCCATCGACGGCAGAGATGTTACATCTGCCTTGAAACGCAATGGCGATGTCGTTACATACAAAACGCCCGCGCCCTATGCCGAAGGCAAACATATTATCAAAGTTTCTGTGAGCAACATCAAAGGCATCGTCAGCAACAACACCAAGTATCTGATCATCGGCAAACACCGCAGTCCGGGGACTCCCAAAACCACCCTGCGTGATGACGGTGTCACCCTCATCGACGGCAAGCCCTTCTTTCCCATCGGTATTTTCGGTGTCACCCGATGCGATTTCAACAATAACGACTACGAAAAGTGTATGCAGGATTTGAAGAAAACCGGCTTCAATCTGCTTCACACCTACGACAGGATCAACTGCCCTGACGGTGATCTGTATGTGGCCGCCGCCCGCAAATACGGTTTCCAGCTCTGGTTTGAAGGCCGTGATCCTTTCAAACGTCAATTGTTGAGCAAACATATCAAAAATCCCGCCATTCTGGCCTGGTATCTGGGGGATGATACTTCAGATTACACTCATCCGGCAAGATTGCTCGACCTTTACGATGCTTCCCGTTCTGTGGACGGCTCCCGCCTCACCTGCCAGGCAGACGGCCCCGGAGCCCACAGAAAGGTGTCCCAATACCGGGATTTTGTTCTTGGCAGTGATGTTTTCATGCCCGAGATCTACCCCTGTCAGCGGCAGACGGATGTTGACCGGGGCAAATCAGTTGCCCAGATCATCCACGAAATGGAGATCTGCCGCTATGATATCGCCGTCAGCGGCACAAAGCGTCCCCGGGCTCTCTGGCCCATCATCCAGTATTTCTATTCCACCATCGGAGATAATCACTTCCGCGGCTGGCTGCGTTTCCCTGACAAGGCTGAACTCCGTGCCATGAGTTATGCCGCCATCATCCACGGCGGTCAGGGGCTTATCTGGTACACCTACGGAAAAAAAGCATTCAAAGGTGAGAAAGCCGGTTCTTACGGAGCCAACAGCACACCTGAACGGTGGCAGATCATGTCAGAGCTCACCAAAGAATTTCAGCAGTTGACCCCTGTTCTTGTTTCCCGAACACCTGATGTTCAGCCGCCGACGCCCCTTGTGGTTGCCGGCCCTATGCAGGATTATTACGGCAGACCTGCTGTCAGCTGCCTGCTGAAAAAATATAAGGGAAAGAGTTACCTTATTGCTGTCAATGCCGCATTCAGGAGTGTTACCGTTCAATTCACTCTGCCCGGTATGAAGCAGGGAAAAGTTCTTTTTGAAAACCGTCAGGTCAAGGCCGCCAACGGCATTCTGACTGACACTTTCAAACCCTATGATGTCCACGTATACGAATTTTAATATTGATTTGAACTT
>JAGBWB010000186.1 GCA_017629975.1 Lentisphaeria bacterium | reverse complement strand
GGGGGCGCCCACGGGATGCCCGACACTGTGGTGGGGACTTTCCATAAAGGGAAAAGATTGACTCTCAAAGATATTGCTCCCACTGTTTCTGAGCGCCGCCGCCTTGAAAAGGCATGGCAGGCAGCTATTGCCCGGTATTTCAAGAAGGAGAGTTTTGAAGCCTATATTAAAAGCAAACCTTTTTTCAAGCCTTTCATGACAAAAAACTTTTTCCTTGATGACAAAGGGATCACCTTTGTTTACAATCCCTATGAGATCGGCTCCTTTGCCGCCGGAACCATTGACATCACTATTCCGTGGAAGTTTGAAAAATCCGGAACATCTGTAAACAAGTGAATTTTAGTGAGGTGATATGACACTCAAGTTTGACTGGAACGACCATGAAAGTGCAGTGATGAAAGAGCTGATCCGGCTCACCCCCTCTCTCAATGACGGGCATTGTATTGAAACGAGGCTGATGTTTGATCTGCTTTTTCTTCTCAGAAAACTCCGCAAAGGAAACGAAAGGTGTTTTCAGCTGTGGAAACATTTCAGAAGTCTGCCTTTTCTGCCCGGTTTTCTCGGGAACAGCTCCACCTTGCATTGGGAGGGATATTTCAATCACTGGTGGATAACTGCCTTTGCACAAGGCGCGACTGAAGTACTGGCAGGTGCCGATCCCCTTGAAAAAAAGAATTTTCACAACTACGATGCTGTATATGATTTCTTTTTTTCCGATAGTGCGGAACGGAGTATCGCAGTCAGGATCCCCAGATTGCCGGAAAGGTTGAAAGAAAAAAATCTTCTTGCTGCCATTGCTGCAAAAGATGTCGCGAAGATCATCGTTCTTTATGATCTTGAACTTGAGCAGGGGGAAAAACTGAGGAATATCTTCAATATCCTCCTCAACCGGAAAGCCTACTCCATTTTGATGACTTTGCAGCAGATGTACGGCGGGTTGGAACAAATCGACCGGAGCTGTCTTATGGCACATTTTCTCAATGACAGCAGCGATCCCGGGAAGAAAGCCTTTGACGGGTACATGATCGGTGCCGGATTTACATTTGACCGTGAAATGTGGAACAGATTATGTGTCAATATACCTCTGAGCAGTCATATACAGAAAGCTTTCAGCATGGGAGTCCCCCTTGAATGGCCGCTTTTGGAAAACAACGCGTTTTCAGTGTCTGTCGGGCGCTGTTTTTCCTTTATACTGGAGTTTGATCTTCTTTGGGGGCCTTGGGGCAGAGCGGCTGCAAAACATAAAAGGATCTTTGACTGGCAGATCGAACGTCTGCAAAAGTTTTTTTCCGTGGGCAGAGAAATTTTTTTAATGACAGAAAAGAATGAGGCATAAGTTATGAAACTGAAACATCCGTGGAAAGATTCTCAGGCTGTTCTTATTTGCTGTTTGAAAAAATTTCTTGCATCTCAGCCGGAATTTGTCCTTTCCGCAAAAACTCTCATCAACATGCAGCAGATCATTATGAAACTGTTTGAAAAGTACGGCCGAAAAGTTGACTTTGCTGAAAGCTGGGAATACTTCGGACTCTCCGGTTTTTCACAGAGTTCCGACAGTGACAGCGGCGTACAGATCCATAATTTCTGGTATACTGTTTTCTGTCAGTCTGCTGCGGTTGTTTTTGCCGGAGACAGTGAAAATGTATGGAGGAACAGCGAAATCATAGAAGAGATCAACTGCTTTTTCAAAGAACGGATCCTGATTCCGGTTTTGCCGAAGCTGCCGGAACAACTCAGGTCTCTTTACGGTGAAAAACTTTATGATGAAACAGTCATCAAAAAGAGACCTTCAGAGATTGTCAAATATTGCAGACAAGCGGAGTTTCCGCAGAGCGCATGGCGTCATGTATGCAACAGACTGCTCAATGACAAAGATTACACTACTCTTATGGCCATTGCTGATGATCCGCAGTGTCCTCTTTTTGAAAATTATTTCAGTGTGCTTGAATTGCATTTTCTCAATCCTGAGAAATCCTCAGCAAAAGAGAAGTTCAACCGTTCTTATATAAAACGGTTCGGCGTTTCTGAACCGGAAATATG
The DNA here is from genome assembly GCA_017629975.1 of Lentisphaeria bacterium. Taxonomy (GTDB): domain Bacteria; phylum Verrucomicrobiota; class Lentisphaeria; order Victivallales; family Victivallaceae; genus UBA1784. Next base: position 21,064 of record JAGBWB010000186.1, on the reverse strand, counting down.
GCAAAAACATCATGAAGTCAGCAATCTGGAGTATGTTTTGAAGCCTTTGCTTGAAAATGGGTGTTCTCCCCGGTGGGACATTCTGTCAAAAGGTGCTCTTCATGTAACGCTCCATGATTTCTGCTGCTTTCTGGATGAAGTTTCCTTTGAACTTGAGGCACTTCAGTACTCGGGACTCCCCTGCGGGGAACTCACGGATATCCTGACCGATATCCGCTGTGCAAAGATTTACTGTGCTGACTGTCAGCATTGAATACTTTTGAAAAGGTACAAACTTTATGAAACTCAAACATCCATGGATGCCGGAAGAAGCAAAGATCATTCTGGCACTCAAAAAAGAACTCACGCATGACTCTCTGAGGTATGTTCAAATTTCAATGCTTTACGATTGTATGCACTTTTTTCAGGAACTTGAAACACAATGCGGAAATGAAGCTGATATTTCTCTCTTGTGGGAAAAGTGCCGTTATTACGGAGTTCCAATGGAATATCGGAATTGGGGAGAAATGCCTTTCCGCAGCCCCCTTTGTTTTCATCTTTTTTGCCAGGGAGCAGCAATGGTTTTAGGAGGGATCAATCTCCTTGACCGCAGAAAAATTCCGGAAATAATGGCGTTTTACGACCTCTTTTTTGCTTCGGCAAAAGTGACGGAACCTCCTCATTTGCCGGAACGGCTTCAGGATCAGGCGATCCGGCGGGCGATTGATGCAGATGATACGCCCCGGGTGATCTGTCTTTACAACACAAGCATGAATCAGGGCAATAAATTGAAGAATATGTTTCACATCATGCTCAACAGAAAACACTATGACATGGCAATGAAAGTCCACGCTGTTTGCGGCGGCTTGGAGCAGATTCCGGCAGAAGTTCTTTGGTGTCATTGTGCATTGATGAAAAAAGAGTGTTCAAAAGATTTCACCGATTATGTCCGTACCGTGCCGCAGTCCCGGGATTTTTCCGTGTGGCACTATTTCAGTAACTCTGAAGCATTGACCGACATCATGTTTAACGGCTTGCAAAGAGGTCTTTCCCCTGATCTTCCTCTGATGAAATATGAGGAAATTTCAGTATCTCTGAGGCGGTGGGCGTATTTTACAGATGAGATGAGTGAAGAAATTTCAGAATGGAGTGAAAAACTTCCGCGGGAGCAGGGGGGCTGGAGGGGGAACTGTGATAAGGGGATCCGGCGGTTGAACGAACGGCTTGAAACAGCAAAACGATTTGTCTTGTGGGAAAAGGAGAACAGTTGATGGAACTTCTCAAGCATCAATGGAGCGATTATGAAAGATGCGTGCTAATTGCATTTAAACAATTGTGCCGTAACGGGAAAAATATCCATTTCACTATTGACATGGACAGTATGTTTGCCATGCAGAAAATGATGGTTGAGGCTCTGCGCGACAGGAATAGAGAAAGCAGATTTTTCCATCACTGGGAACGTTTCGGAGTTTCCGGTTTTTCCGGGAGGTCCTCCAATGAAACAACTGTGGTTGAAAATGCTTTCAGCCAGTGTGCGGCAGCGGTGTTGCTCAAAAGTTCCGTGCTGACAGATCAGGAGAGAAATAATCTTCATGATCTTATAAACATGATCTTTACTTTTCACGGTGTCCGCATTTCAGAGCAGAAAATTTTTCTCCGTGACCGGGCGATCCTTGAGGCTGCTGAGCGGCATGACATTGCCAAGGTGAAGCTCTTGAGTGATCTTTCCCGGAACCGGGATGTGAAGTTGAAATATACTTACCTTATGCTGCTCAACAGCAGAGCATACGATGATTTGATGCAGATCCATGAAGTGTGCGGCGGTCTGGAAAAGACAGATATTGAAATACTGCTTCGGCATTTTTACTATCCGGCAGGGGGAGAAGGCAAAAGAAAATTCAATGACTTCTTTATGGAGCATTGCCCCGGTGTCATCAATAAAGAGTTCTGGGCAGGACACAGAGAGAATAGAAATCTTGAAAAGATCCTGATGCCTGCGTTGGAAAGAGGCGTCTCCCCGCACTTCAATGTCCTGAGCTGTGGAGCAGAGGTAAATTGCTCTCTTCACCGTTACCTGCTCTTTATTGATGAACTTGCGGATATTCTGAGCTGCAAAGATCTTTCCCGGGTCTTTTCCCTGCTGAAGCAGGATATTGTTTGTGCCGCAATCTATTTGAAATGGCTTGAAAAGCAGAAAAAGGAGACATTGAATGACTGATACTTTGAAACATCAGTGGAGTGAAGAACAAAAAGAGATCTTCCGGGCTTTGAAACGCAAACTTCTTCAGAGGCCTTTTGCTGTTGAGAGGGATAATTATGTGGTTTTTCAGCGTACTTTGCAAAGAGTGATGGCAAGGTTCGGTGAAAAAAAGGAGTTCTATCATCTCTGGGATGAGATCCCCTGTGATTTTGCCAGCAGATGGAGCGGCTGGGATCTCCGCGCTCTTTATCTGACTCAGGCGGCTGTGGGGGTGTTTACCGGGCAGAATCCTCTCTTGAGGAAAAACCGGGAACTCTGTGAATACTGGGAAAACAATCTTTTTTCTTTTGCTTATCCCCGGAGTCTTCAGACGCTCCCGGAACGGCTGCCGGACAAAAATCTTCAGGAGGCAGTCAGAGCCGGAGATATTGCAAGGATCATTTTTCTTTATGATTCTGCCGCCACGCCGGGGCAGAAGCTGAAAAATATCTGCAACATTCTTTTCAACAACAGAAAATACGGTATGCTGGTGCATCTCAACAAGATATACAGCTGCCTGAATTTTACCGATAAGGAAATTCTCAGTTCTCATCTTTTCCGCAGTTACAACTCTAAGGGGAAGATCCTCTTTGACCGCTGGTGTTTCTCAAACATGAAAGAATTGGAAAATTCCTGGTCGGAAATGATGCGGTCAGGATATTTGCTTGACGGTATCATCACGGCACTGGAAAGCGGCTGGGATCCTGACGCCAATGCCTTTCCCGCAAGTCAGGTCAAGGTGAGTTTGCGGCAGTTCCTTTATTTTATTGATGAAATCAGCGAAGAGGCGAAGAATTTTGCCCACAAGGATTTTCCCCAGCTGCTCAATGCAGCGAAAAAATTCTGCCTCTATGAAAAAGAAGAGAAAAAAAACTGATTCTGCCTGAAAATTTTTTGAGGAGAGATCGTATTTTTTTATGTGGGACAAAAGATGTCTGTGTTGCTGAGGTATATTTCTTCTGTGAAATCAAAGAAAGGAATCAGGTTATGGAAAAATTCTCATGGCAGCAGAAAAGCGCAGAAGAACTCCGCGCTCTTGTGGAGTACCACAATTTGCGTTACTGGGTGCTGAACAGTCCTGAAATCAGCGATGCTGAATATGACAGGCTTGTTGAAACGCTCCGTCAGAAAGATCCTCATGCGGAACAGCTGGAAGAGATCAAAAGCATTGAGGTGAGTTCAGCAAAAATCCGCCATGAGATCCCCATGCTTTCACTTCAGAAAGCCTATTCTTTTGAAGAGGTCCTCAAGTGGGCTGAAAAATCCTGCCGCAGCGGCGATGAACTGCTGAGTTTTTCCCCGAAGTACGACGGCGTCGCAGGCGACTGGAGCGGCAGGATCCTTTCCACCCGGGGCGACGGCAGGAATGGGGAGGATATCAGCAGCAAGATCCCCATGATCCAGCTGGAGTACGGCACCTTGCGCGGAGCTTCTCTGTTTCATTGCAAAGAACATCTGCGGGGGGAGATCCTTATGACGCTTCCGGAATTTGAAAAGCACAAAAAACTTTTCAAAACCCCCCGTGCCGCCGCTGCCGGACTTCTTGGCAGAAACAATGCAAGCGGAGAGTTTACTTTGCAGTTTGTGGAGTACCGCACCCATGAAAAGTGTTGCGCCCTTAAAGAGCTGACAAAAGAAAGGTTTGATGAATTCTGCCGCCATTTTGCCGCTCTTCCTTACCCTCAGGATGGTATGGTCATCAGGATCACAGATGATGCCTACAACGCTTCGCTCGGTGCCGGGAACCATCACCCCTACGGATCTATCGCTTATAAATTTGACAGTGTGACAAAGGGCGTGTGGACAACTCTCAGAGATGTGGTCTGGCAGGTCAACCGCCAGGATGTGACCCCGGTGGCTGAAATTGATCCTGTTGTGATTGACAACCGTACCGTCAGCCGGGTGACTCTCCACAATGAACGCTTTATCAAAGAACATGATATCCACGCCGGCGACCGGGTGCTGATCGAACTTGCGGGGGATGTGATCCCCCATGCCGTTTCTTTTGAACCGGGCGCGGAACGCAGAAATATCATGATCAGTCACTGCCCCTGCTGCGGCAGTGAACTTTCCCGCCGGGATCAGCGTCTTGTCTGTATCAATGAGAGCTGTGAAGCGGTCATCAAAGCGGCTCTGGAAGAGCTGGGGCAGAGATTGGGGCTCAGAGGATTCAGGCGTGGGGCGGCGGAGTACCTTTACTCCATCGGAGTCCGCTCCAGAGAAGAGATGATAGACAAACTCTGTTATATCCGTGACTGCGGATTTTCTTCTCTGATCCAGCCGCCGGCGTCTTTGCAGAAACTTCTGACGCAGAAAATTTTTCTGACGGAGGATCAGAAACTTTTTGCCTGCGACATCTTCGGGCTCGGAAGTTCTTTGGCACGGACTTTGTGCGGAAACTTCCGTCTTCAAACGGTTTTTAACCATGGCGGCGATGACGCTTTTTTCCGCAAAGTCCTGCCTTCTTCAGCGCGGGTGGTGGAAATTTCAGCCGCTGTTGCCAACAGAAAAGAGCTGTGGCTGAAGATTGAAGCTCTGGCTGAAAAAACTCTTGTCCCGGTCCAGCGCAGACGCACCGTTTCTCCGGGTGTACCGGGTGCTTTGCAGATACAGGGAAGTTCCGGATATCCGGCTCTGGATACAGCCAAAGTTTCCAGAGTGGGGAATGGTGAAATCATCTGTCTGACCGGCAAGATGCCCTGGCTCCGGGCGGATCTTTACAATGTCTGCCGTGCGGCAGGATTCACGCCGGTGGATAAATTCAGTTCAAAAGTGCATCTTGTGGTCTATGCCGACCCGAACAGCGGCAGCAGCAAACTGACTTCTGCGCTCCGGTCGGGCAAGGCGACTGAACATATTCTTGATTTTGTCAAACGGATCAACGCAATTTAATATAAAGGAATTTTTTATGGAACTTGACAGCTGCAACCGTATCAGTGCTTCCAATCTGGAAGAAATGCTCAGCTTTCTCCTTGAAGAACGCCTGAGCGCTCCCGATGACCGTCTCCCCGCCGTTATGATCTGGGGTCCCCCCGGCGCGGGGAAAAGCGCCATTGTCCGCAGTGTTGCCGAAAAATGCGGCTGCGAATTTATAGATCTGCGCCTTGCACAGATGGAAGCCATCGACATCAAGGGACTTCCCGTGCCTGAAGCAGATGGTGTCCGTTGGAGGATTTCTGCGGCTTACCCCAGAGATAAAGAGAGTCGCGGCATCCTTTTTCTGGATGAACTTTCAGCTTGTGACAGAACCATCCAGACAGCGGCTTATGAATTGATCCTTGACAGAAAACTGGGTGAGGATTACCGTCTGCCTGACAGCTGGCTTATTGTGGCAGCAGGAAACCGCATTGAGGATAACGCTTCAGCAGTGGCGATGAGTTCAGCTCTGGCGAACCGTTTTCTGCATGTTGAGCTGGAATACAATCCTAAAAGCTGGATCGAATGGGCAATGAGAAGCGGCATCCACGGCGCTGTGACGGGATTGATGCGTTTCAAGCCTCAGCTCCTGGCTGATACCAATGAAAATACCCAGAACCTTGAACGGGGATATCCCACCCCCCGCAGCTGGGAACGGGTCAGCGTGCTGCTGGATCGGGTCAGGGAGAATGCTTCTCAGGATCTGCTGAAATCCATGATCTGCGGTCTGGTGGGCAATCAGGCGGGACTTGAGGCTCTGAGCTTTTTCAATCTTTATCAGGAAATGCAAAGCGTCCTCAAGATGATGATGGATCCATCGGCTGTGATAACTATTCCCTCTGATATCGCCAAACGCTACGCCTTGACCTCAGCTCTGAGCCGCATGGTCTGGAGCGATGAGGCAGGGGATGAAAAACAGCGCCTTGCCGGATTTTTCAGGATCTCCCTTGAACTGCCCGGCGATTTTGCCGCCATGGCCATGCTTGACGCCATGGAAATTGGAAAACAGAGCAATCAGGATACCATGATCCTTGTGACCCATCCTGCTTATAAGCAATGGATCGCCAAACACGGCAAAGCCATGCGCGGGAGAATGGCGTAATGGCAGGCGCAGTGAAAAAGACAAATGCCGCCCGGGAAAAGAAACTTGAGGAAAAAGCCTTGCAGATTTGCGAAAGCTCCCGGGCGCAGCTGATCCTGAAATACCCCTTTGTGGGGCGTCTGGGGATCCAGATTCCCTTTGTTCCGGTCAATGACAGCAGGATCCACACCATTGCAACCAATGGCAAGGTGATCTACTTCCGCCCCGGATGGGTTTGCTCCATGCCTCCTGTTTCCATGATGGCAACGGTGGCGCATACCATCTGGACAGCCGCTTTGTGCCACTCTTTCCGCCGGGGAGAGTCTCTGCCTGAGAGGTTTGATCTGGCAAGCGATATAGAAGTATATAAACTGCTTCAGGTGGAAAGAGTGAACATGGCGCGGAAACCGGAATTTGCCTATCTTTTCAACAAACATCTTCCTGTTGAGGAAATATATGGCAAACTTCCCCAAAAAATTATTCGCAGACATCCTGATTCAGATGTTCACCTTTATACTGCGGGCGTCATATCGCTCCCGGAACTGCCGGGGGAAACGCAGGCAAAGAAGGTGGAGGATGAATGTAAAACACCTGGGAATATGACGGGAGAGGGAAGTGAAAGCCGTGATGATGCCGGAAAGGGACATACTCATGGAACACTCTGTGAAAAAGAGCAGAGTTCACCTCAGAATGAGGACAAAGGCACTCCGGAAGAGGAGCATATTGAGGCTGACTGCTCTTGTGATCCCGGTATGCGCGAAGTATGGCGTCAGCGGATCATTGAGGCAGGACAGCATTACAAGATGATCTACGGCGATCTTCCCGGTGAGTTTGCCGACCTTGTGGCTTTTTTTTCAAAAGGCAAGATCAACTATCTTCAGCTTCTGCGCCGTTATCTGGGACAGTGTTCAGGCGGTGAATCCCGCTGGATCCCCCCGGCGCGGCGTTTCATCTGGCAGGGAGAGTATCTGCCCTCCCGGCAGAATCCTGTGCTTGAGATCGTAACGGCAGTGGATACTTCAGGTTCCATTGAAAAGGAGGATTTTCAGAGATTTTTCGGTGAGATCGCTTCTATTGTGCAAAGTTTTCCCAACTATCGTCTGACATTGATCCAATGTGATACTGTTGTGACCGATGTTCAGCGTTATTCCCGGGAAAGACCTTTTAAAAGCATACAGCCCTTGCAGATCAAGGGCGGCGGCGGAACTGATTTTAAGGGTGTTTTTGAATATCTGAAAAAGGAGAAGATCACTCCCAAAGTGCTGATTTATTACACCGATGGAGAGGGCGCATTGCCTCCGAAAGCGCCGCCGTACCCCGTGCTCTGGATGCTTTCCCGGGAACAGAATATGCCGTGGGGAAAGAAGATCGTTATCTCTGAAAATTGAAAATTGAGCTTGAAAAGAGAACTCTGGAAAGAAAAATGTTTGAATTTTCCTCAGGGAGGACTTGAAAAAAACTTTTTAGAATGCTACATTTACTTCAGAAAGCCATAAAACCAATAAAAAGGAGTTTTCAGAAAATGAAGAAGATTCTTGCTCTTTGCGGTACTGCTGTTATGGGAGCAGCACTTTTTGCCGCTCCGCCCGCAGGAAAAACTGTGCCGGGAATGAAACCGGCCCCCCGCCATGAGGGGAAAGTTGCTCCCAGCCATGGTGTGAAAGTCGCACCCCGCCCGGCGGTGAAATCGGCACCCCGTCATGGAGTGAAACCTGCCCCCCGTCCGGCGGTGAAAGTTGCACCCCGTCCGGCGGTGAAACCGGCTTCCCGTCATGGAGTGAAACCTGCCCCCCGTCCGGCGGTGAAAGTGGTTCCGCCTCCGCGCAAGCATCATGCGCCCCCGCCGCCGCCCCGGCCCTGGTGGAAGTTCTGGTGATATCTTGCCGGAAGTATTGACTTTTGTGATGAACTCCGTTCCTGCTCCCTGTGATGCGGGAACGGAGTGTTTTCTTAAAACCATCCGTTAATGAAAGTGACTGTATCCATGAATGACGTTTTTTATATCACCGCCTGGAGCAAAAGTGATCCTCAGGGGGGGATCCACGCCTTATCTCTCAAGGCAGGAACTTTGGAGAATATTGGTTTTTCCCCCTTGCAGATGGCGGGTTACATCGCTTTTTCCGCTGATGGAAAAAGGCTTTACGCCACAGGCGCCGTCAACGGCGAAGAGGGCGTTTCAGCTTACGCTGTCAAAGAGGATCAAACCCTTGAATTTCTCAATTTTGTACCCTCAAAAGGTATCAGCACCTGCCATGTCTGTACGGCGCCCGGCGGAAAGTTTCTCTATACCGCAAATTACAGTTCAAGCAGTTTTTCTGAATTTGTTCTGAATGAAGACGGCTCCATAAAAGAGCTTACACAGTGCATTTGTCATACCGGCTCAGGTCCTGTGACAGCCCGTCAGGAGTGCGCCCACCCCCACTATGTTTCCGTTACTCCCGACGGAAAATTTCTGGCGGTGACGGATCTGGGATGCGACAAGATCTTCTGCTACCCCTTTGACTCAGAAAAAGGTATTGATGCCGCCCATCCTGCGGTGTCTCCCATGCCCGCCGGATGCGGTCCGCGGCATATCCATTTTGCTCAGGAAAATATCGCTTATCTTCTGACCGAACTGGGCAATACCGTCTTGAGTATGACGTATGAAAACGGTTCATTTAAGATCATAAATGAACTTTCTCTCCTGCCTGAAGGGTGTAATTGCGAAACCAAGGCTTCCGCCATCCGCATGAGCGCCGACGGCAGATTTCTGGTTGCCACCAACCGGGGATTTGACTCCCTTGTGGTCATAGAAGTTGACGGCAGAGGGGGCATGAAAAAGGTCCAGACGACTCTTTCTGGCGCAGTCAGCCCCAGAGATGTGAACTTTCTGCCCGATGGCAGGCACTTTGCCGCCGGAAATGAGTTCTCTGATGTGATCTATTTCTTTGACTTTGACCCGGAAAAAGGGACCCTCGCTCCCAACGGACTCAAACTCGTTTATCCAAGACCCCTTTGTATTGCATGGAGCGGAAAATGAAATTCTTTTTCTTTTTGTTGACGGCAGCTGCGGCACTGTTTCTGGCAGGATGTGCTTCTGAACGGATCTATGTGGGAGGCAGCGATGGTATCGCTCTGATGAAACAGATGTGGGAACCTCAAGCGTGGGTCGGCGAAAAAGTCAGCAGTGCCCCCGGGGTCTCTTACATGGCATACCGGGGCAGGAGCCTTTATGCCGCCCGGCGGGTCGCCAGAGGCGTTTTTGCTGTCGATGTCCACCGTATCCTGAAAGACGGGAGCTTGAGGAAACTTGATTCCTTTGAGATCCCCGGCAATACCGGCTACTGTCATATCTCTCTTTCTGCGGACGGTAAATTTCTTTTCGGCAGTGCTTATTCCGGTTCTTTTGTTGACGTGCTGTCTCTGGCTCCCGGCGGCGGTATCATCAAACTGCATCAGCGCCATATTTTTTCCGGGAGCAGTATCCATAAGCGGCAGAAAAAATCCCATCTCCACTTTGCCGCCCAGACGCCTGACAATTCCATGGTGCTGGCGGCGGATCTGGGCAGTGACAGGATCCATACCTTTGCCTACGACAGCAAAAAGGGATTGATCAGAGGAAAAAGTTTTGCCGTGCCCTCCGGAGCCGGTCCCCGGCACTTGAGTTTTTCGGAAAACGGCAAACTGGTGTTTTCTGTCAACGAACTCAATAACTCAGTAACCTCTTTCAAAGTTGTCAATGGAGAACTCCGGATGGTCGAAAGCTTTTCTCTGCTGCCGCGCGCATGGAGCGGTACAAGCAGCGCCGGAGCCATCAAGACTCTGCCGGGAAACAGGCTTTGCGTGACCAACCGGGGACATAACTCTCTGGTGATACTCCGTTACAGCGATGAAGGGAAACTTGCCTTGGAACACACCTTCTCAGCAGAAGGGGATTTCCCTTATGATGTGAGTTTTGCTGACGGCAGACTTTTTCTGGTGAATATGCGCAGCGACTCTTTTTCAGAGTGGCGACCGGAAAATAAGGGATGGGTGCGGCAGAAAAACAGTGCAGTGATCCGCCGCCCCATGTGTATAGTGACGGTTGCAAAAGATTAAGATTTGAGTTCAGCGGCTTTGGTCTCCAGCTCCTCCCATCGGGAGTAGAGGGAGGCCAATTCTTTTTGTGCCTCTTCAAACTCCTGCTGCAATTTGGCGCTGTCGTTGCCGTGAGCGGCGAAAAAGTCCGGTGAACTGAACATGTTTTCGTATTCAGAAACCTTTTCTTCTGCGGCGGCGATGCGTTCCTCCATACCCTCAAGCTCTTTCTGCTCTTTGTAAGAAAGTTTCTTTTTGGCAGGCGCCTGCGGCGGCGGAGCCGGAGCTGCAGCTTTAGCACGCTCTTTGGGTTCCGCCTGAACTTTTGCAGGACGTTTTTCCAGATAATAATCGTAATCCCCCGGGGTGAAAAAGGCATTGCCTTCACCGTCAAATCCGAGGATGTGGGTGGAAATGCGGTTGAGAAAATAGCGGTCGTGACTCACGGCGATGAGACAGCCGTTGAAGTCAAGGAGCGCCTCTTCCAGAAGCCGCAGCGAAGAAAGATCAAGGTCGTTGGTAGGCTCATCAAGGAGCAGAAAATTCCCCCCTTTGAGCAGAACTTTTGCCAGAGCAAGACGTGCTTTTTCCCCTCCGGAAAGGCGGTCGATGCGGGTATTGATCCGGCGTTCATCAAAGAGGAACCGGCGCAGATAGGTCCAAACAGAAATGGTTTCACTGCCCAGCTGCACTGAGGAAAGGCCTTCACTTATTTCATCAAGCACGCTTTTGTTTTCATCCAGAAGCACCCTTGACTGGTCAACGTAGTTGAACTGCACTGTGGGCGCCACCCGGATGGAACCTGAATCAGGGAGAAGATCCCCTGTGATCAATCTGAGAAAGGTGGTTTTCCCGGCACCGTTGGGACCAACGACTCCCAGACGGCAGCCGGGAGAAAATTCAAAGTTGAAATCCTTTATGATCTCTCTGTCGCCGAATTTCAAAGAGACATCTTTCATGTTGAGGATCAGATTGCCCATGCGGGGACCTCTGGGGATGACCAGATCTATCTCCTCATCCCGCGGCGGACCGGACTGGGCGGCGATCTCTTCGTAACGGCGCAGACGGCCCATGTTCCGTTTCATGCGCGCCTTGGGGGAGCGGCGGACCCATTCAATTTCCCGGCGCAGAAAACTCTGGCGGCGGTTTTCCTGCGCATCAGCGGCTTCAAGGCGTTCCGCACGTCCGGCGAGATAGTCGGCATAGTTGCCGGGATAGCTGTAAATTTTTCCGTGATCAAGTTCCACGACTCTTGTGGCGATTTTATCCAGAAAGCGTCTGTCGTGGGTGATGAAGATGGCCGTTCCGCGCCATGCGGCAAGAAAGTTTTCTATCCACTCAATGGTTTCCACATCCAGATGGTTGGTGGGTTCATCCAGCAACAGCAGATCCGGCTCAGAAATAATGGCGCGCGCCAGAGCGATGCGCCTTTTTTCGCCTCCTGAAGCATGAAGCACAGGCGCCGGATCATCACGGAGATGGAGTTTTTCCATGATCTCATCCAGTTTGTGTTCCAGATGCCATGCGTCGTAACGGTTCAGCAGTTCCTCGATTTTTTCGTGTTCTGCGTTGGGGAGCTTTGTTTCGTAGAGGCGAAGGAGTTCATAGAACCACTCAAGTCCCTTGCGGATATTTTCTCTTGCCGAAAGGGTGTCATCAAGCTGAAAATCCTGAGGCATGACGGCGATCCGCAGATCCCTTTCTTTGGCGATTTTTGTATCCAGAGGGATCTCGGTTCCGGCGATGACCTTGAGAAGAGTTGTTTTGCCGGTGCCGTTGCGGCCGATGACGGCGATCCTTTCGCCCTCAAAGGCTGAAATGGCGGCATCATCAAAGATGACTTGTTCACCGATGGAAAGATTGAGGTTTTCAGCAGTAAAAAGGTTGCGGGGACTCATGAATCAAGCAAAGCCTCATTTTGGCGCATCGCCTCGTAAAAGACGATGGAAACGGAGTTGGCAAGATTGAGGCTGCGGTTGAATTTTCCCGGCATGGGGATCGTCCGCAGTTGTTCGGCGTAGGTGGTGTAAAATTCGGGGGGCAGTCCGGCGGACTCCCGGCCGAACACCAGATAGTCACCCGCTTGGTATTGGGTGTCCCAGTATCTTTTTTCCCCTTTGGTGGAAAAGAAATAGAGCCGTTCCGGAGCGTTCTTTTCCAGAAACTCCTCCCAGTTTTTGTATATGTGCAGATCCAGATGCTGCCAGTAGTCCATACCGGCGCGTTTCACATATTTGTCTTCCAGTGAAAAACCCAGAGGTTCAATAAGATGGAGTGTGGCATCCGTTGCCACAGCCAGACGGCCGATGGTGCCGGTGTTCTGGGGGATCTCAGGCGCCACAAGAACGATATTGAAGTGAACAGCTTTCATCGTGCGCTTTTCTCCATAACAGCGGCGAACATGCAGTCGCAGTCACCGTCGGCGGCGTTGAACCGGTAGCATCCGTCTGTAAATGTTCCCGTCAGAGGATTGCGTCCCTCTTTGAGGACAAACTCTTCGTGACGCTCAAGGAACTCTTTGATCTGCAACTCATTTTCCTCGGGGAAAAGGGAGCAGGTGGAGTAGATCAGGAAACCTCCGGGCTTGACGGCGGTGCAGAAATTTTCAAGGATCTCTTTCTGAAGTTTTACATGTTCAGCAAGTTTTTCCGGGGTAAAGCTCCACTGCATACCCGGATTTCTCCGCCATACGCCGGAACCTGTACAGGGTACATCCAGCAGTACCCTGTCGCAGGGGGTGAAGTCCCGCCACAATCTGCCCTCATGGGGACGGGTGCGGATATTGAAAAGTCCGGCGCGGACTGCCCGGCGGCGCAGTTCCTCAAGTTTGTTGGCGCGGACATCGCCTGCGATGATGGTCCCTTTGTTTTTCATCATGGCGCCCAGCTGCAAAGTTTTGCCTCCGGCTCCGGCACAGGCATCGAAGATCCGTTCCCCGGGGCGGGCGCCTGAAACGGCACCGATGGCTTGGCTGGCAAGATCCTGAACTTCAAAGCGTCCTTTAGCGTATCCCTCAAGTGAAAAGAGGTTTATTTTAGGAGCGTAAAGGGCCGCTGCTCCGGGGAGCTTTTCTGAAAGGACACAGCGCAAATTTTTATCTTTGAACTCTTCAAGACAGAGCTCCTGTTCCCTGTGGATCCTGATCCACAGAGGCGGACGCTTTGCAAGAGCCTGAGCTGTTGTTTCCGCATCAGGAATACGCTCCTGAAGCCACTCCGGCAGAAGCATGGACTCTGTGATGGTGCATTCAATTTTCAGTACATCGGCTGCTTTCTGCGCCCGCATAAAGGGTACTTGGGGAGCGGTACGGGGCAGGGGAGGGAAGTTGTAAACAGAGGCAAAGGTCTTCAGTTCAGGAGAATCCGGTTTGTCACAGTAGCATGCGGCATAAAAAAGAACTCCCAGTTCACGTTTGGAAAAAAGAACTTCTCCGTGTTCCACACTTCTGCGCCACTCCTGAGGGAGAAGATTGCGCAGATATCCCCAGTAACGCAAAAGGGCATAGACGCAGCCGGAAATAAGCGCCCGGTCGCGGGAACCGCACTGGCGGTTGTTGCGGAAGAACTCCGCCAGAAGCAGATCGGGGGGCATTTTTTTACCGAAGACGCCGTTGAGGACGCCTTTCCCTGCGGTGTAGAGCAGATTCAACTGAGACTCCATCTTGCGTTCACTCAGAGTCCCTCTGTTGTCGTTGGTTCTTTTTTCTCGTTCATTCATAAGAGGTATTTTCCTTCATTTTATTTTTCAGCCGCAACGGGGATCAAGAGCATCTCTCAGGGAGTCCCCCAGCAGATTGAGAGCCAATATAAGTATGAACATCAAAGCTCCTGCGGCGCCCAGTTCCCACCAGACGCCCCGCCAGAGCCTTTCCTGCCCGGCGGCGATCATACCGCCCCAGCCGGGGATATTGCCGCTGCCCCCCAGTCCGAGATATCCGGCGAGGACTTCAAGCATGACTGCCGCACCGAAGTTCAAGGTGAAGTAAATTATAGTCAGATGGCGGACATTAGGCAGTATGTGACGGAAGATGATGACAAAAGAGGGAACTCCGGCAATGCGGGCGGCATTGACATAAGCTGATTCCCGCAACTTCATGGTTTCGGCACGGACCACCCGGCAGAGTCCCACCCAGCCGGTGATGCCGATGGCGAGGTAGACCGCCAGCGCTCCGGGAGCGATGTGGAGCACGGCGCCCGTTTTTTCCAGAAAGCTCCGCAGCTCAGGGGAGGCCCCCGCCAGAAGAGCGAAAGAGAGAATGAAAAGCAAAGTCGGCATGGAGGCAAAGGTACTGTAAAGCCAGACGGTCAGGTCATCAATTTTTCCTCTGAAAAATCCGGCACATACCCCCAGCATCGTTCCGATGACAACTGAGATCACGCCGGCGACGATCCCCACTTTGAAGGCGGGAACTGTTCCCGCAAGGGCTCTGAGCAGGACAGAACGCCCCTGATAGTCGGTTCCGAGAAGTGTTCCCTCGCCGGGCGGAGCATAGGGCGCTGTGCAGATACGCTCCCAGACCGGGAGCACCTCACGAGAGGAACAGCTGAGGCTGTGGATCTCACAAACAACTGCCGTTACGATCAGAAGAAGCGTAACGGCAGCGGCTCCGGCGGCGGCAGGAGTTGTGAACAGATGTCGCCAGATTTTTTTCATGCTTTTGCCCCGTGACGCCGCAGGGCGACCTGGATCAGGGCCGCATCGGCAGGGGTCACTCCGTCGATTCTTTCAGCCTGTGCCACAGTGACGGGGCGGACCTTTATCAGCTTCTGCCGTGCTTCGTTCCGCAATCCCGGAAGCGTGTTGTAGTCAAAGTTTTCAGGAATAAAGAGATCCTCCTGCCGCTTGAGTTTGTTGATGGCGCTCTGCTCTCTCTGGAGATAGCCGTCATATTTTGCTTCAATAAGCAGCTGGTTCCAGACTCTGCGTTTGAGTTTTTCCTCTTCAGGCAGCTGAGGCATCAATTCTGCGGGGAAGGGGAGCTCCGTGCCGGGGAGGGCATTTTCCGGAACGCTCTTGAGCCACACAAGAAGAGTCTTGTCGTGGTATTTGCATTTCCGGCACTCTTCCAGAAGCGGGAGCAGGGCAGACTTGTAGCGGCTGAACTCCTGATACTTTTCTTCCGGCAGAAGTCCGTGTTCGTAGGCAAAGTCACAGAGACGCAGATCGGCGTTATCCTGCCGCAGCGTCAGGCGGTACTCCGCCCGGCTGGTGAAAAGCCGGTAAGGTTCAATGATCTCTTTGGTAACAAGGTCATCTATCATCACGCCGATGTAGCTTGCATCTCTGCCGAAGCAGACCGGTTCTTTGCCTGCGGCGCAGCGGGCGGCATTGAAACCTGCCACCAACCCCTGACCGGCGGCCTCTTCATAGCCGCTGGTTCCGTTGATCTGACCGGCGGAAAAGAGGTTTTCGTACTTTTTGTTCCGCAGAGAACGCTCCAGCTGATCGGGATAGATAAAGTCATATTCAATGGCGTAGGCGTAACGTGAAACCACCGCCTTTTCCAATCCCGGCAGAGAGTGGACCATTTGCAGCTGCACTTCAATGGGGAGACTTGAGGAAAAGCCGTTGATATAGTATTCATCGGTATGGGCGCCCTCAGGTTCAAGAAAGAGCAGATGGTGCGGATGCTGGGGGAAACGTTTGATTTTATCCTCAAAAGAGGGGCAGTAACGGGTACCGATACCCTCAATGATACCGCTGTACATGGGGGAAAGGTGGATATTGTTTCTGACGATTTCCGCACTTTCATCGGTTGAGTGGAGCATGTGGCAGCTCATGTGGCGGCGTGCCGCCTGAGGCATTTCGGGGGAAAGCTCTCTGCTCCAGAAGCTGAACTCTTCAAATTCAGGCTCAGAATGCTGTTCAGGCATGGCTGAAAAATCAATGGATCTGCCCAGCACCCGGGGCGGCGTTCCGGTTTTGAGTCTGCCCAGTCTCAAACCCAGCTGATTGCTCATGGCTTCAGAAAGGGCATTGGCGGGGAAATCACCTGCTCTGCCGCCTGCAAAATTTTTCATGCCGTAGTGGAGTTTGCCTCTGAGAAAGGTTCCAGTGGTCAGCACGACGGCTTTACACGAAATTTCTTCACCGAAAGCGGTGACGATGCCCTGAAGTTTCCCCTCTCTGACCAGAAATCCGGTCACTTCAGATTGAAGCAGTTCCAGATGGGGAGTCTGTTCCAGATAAAATTTCATCGCCCTCTGATAGATCTGCTTGTCGCATTGGGCGCGAGGGGACCAGACGGCAGGACCTTTGGTGCGGTTGAGCATACGGGACTGGATCGCTGCACTTTCTGTAACGATTCCCTGAGCTCCGCCGAGGGCGTCGATTTCCCGGACGACCTGTCCTTTGGCGATACCGCCGATGGCAGGGTTGCAGCTCATTTGCGCCACATGGTCCAGATTGAGAGTCACCAGAAGCGTTTCCGCCCCCATGCGTGCGGCGCTTAAAGCCGCTTCACAACCGGCATGTCCGGCGCCGACAACCACCACATCATAACTTTTCATCGGGCATCTTCCCCGGGGTTCAATCCACTTTGCTCAGCACCACTGAAGCGTTGGAGCCGCCGAAAGCGAAACTGTTGGAAATGGCATGTTTGATGTTGGTATTTGTACGCAGTTCTCTGACCAGATCGGCACCGGCAAACTCCTCATCGGGATTTTCCAGGTTGATGGTGGGTGAGATAAAGTTCTTTTCCAGCATCAGAGAGGTGAAAATGATTTCAGCCGCACCTGTGGCGCTGACCATGTGGCCAGTCTGGGATTTTGTACTGTTGATGGCAATATTGTCGCCGAAAAGTTTGCGGACGGCATTCAATTCAAGGGGATCGCCCACAGGGGTACTGGTGCCGTGGGTATTGACATAACCGATCTCCTGAGGAGTCAACCCTGCATTACGGACGGCCTCCTGCATGACATCACAGATGGCGGCGGAGTCGGGTACGACCATATCAACGGCGTTGCTGTTGGCTCCAAGACCGCTGATTTTGGTGATGGGACGGGCATTGCGTGCCTTGAGACTTCTTTCAGACTCAAGGAGCATATAGGCGGCACCTTCGGCAAGGACGAATCCGTCACGGTCGCGGTCAAAGGGACGACTGGCGCGTTCGGGTTCATCATTATATTTATGTGAGAGGGCGCGGCAGGCGCAGAACCCCAGAGCCTGAGCCCAGTCAAGAGCTTCGGCACCGCCTGCAAGAACCATATCATAGACGCCGCTTGCAACCAGACGGGCGCCGATGGTCACAGCCAGGGCACTGGTGGCACATGCGGCTGAGATGCCGTATGATTCACCGCGCATCCCGAAGATCAGAGAGAGGTTGGAAACCACACTTGAGGGCATGATCCGGGGGACTGAGAAAGGGGAAACGTTTCTGAGACGGAAATTGGATTCAACATAGACATTTGCCATGTCATAGAGTTCGTTTGCGTATGAACTCGCAGTTCCGCCGATAACGGCAATACGGTAATCCTTGACCTTGTCAACGGGGATCCCCGCCTCTGCAAAGGCTTCTGCTGCTGCGATGACAGACATAACACTTGAAGGAGGACAGAAACGGAGCTTTTTACGCTCAATCAGATCTCCGGCTGATATTTCGCCCACAACACCGCCCACTTCACTGTCAAGTTTGTGGCTTATAAATTCAGGAACCCGGACGATCCCGCTCTTTCCGCTGCGGAGTCCGGCCTCATTTTCTGCAAGATTACGACCCAGCGGAGTAACGATCCCCCGACCGGTGATATAAACGCTTTCCATGCCAATTCCCTTTGTTTTGACACATATACCCACATAATATATAGCCTCTTGTATGATTTTTCCACTCAAATTTTCTGAAAACAATGGAATATTTCACTTTTTGGTGCTATATTTGATAAAAGGACGATGAAGTTCCGGAGGATTTGAAGAAAATGAGTTTGCTTGAAGTTGAGGCTTTATCTGTTGGATTCCGCAACGCCGGCAGGGTGCTGCCGGTGATCGACGGTGTTTCCTTTGAGATCGGGCGCGGAGAGATCCTTGCCCTTGTGGGGGAATCCGGATGCGGCAAAAGTGCCGGATGTCTGGCGCTGACCCGCCTCAATGCCAATGCCGCGGTCATTTCAGGAACTGCCGCACACTTTGAAACACGAAGCGGCAGAAAAGTTGATCTGCTCACTCTTTCTGAGAGGGAACTCCGGAAGATACGGGGACGCGAGATTGCCTATATTTTTCAGGAACCCCTTTCTTCCTTGAATCCCGTCTTCCGCATCGGGGATCAGATTGCAGAGGTCCTTGAACTTCACCGGGCTGAAGTCAAAGACAGAGATGCCGAAGTTAAACGGCTCCTCGGCGCCGTAGGGATCCCTGATCCTGAGGCGCGCATGAAAAATTTCCCCCACGAACTCTCAGGAGGGATGCAGCAGCGCGTTATGATCGCCATGGCCCTTGCCGGGAATCCCAGTCTGCTCATTGCAGATGAACCCACCACCGCTCTCGATGTGACGATACAGGCGCAGATCATGGAACTCCTTGAGGAGCTCCGGCGTAAAAACGGAACTTCCATCATACTCATCACCCACAACTTCGGCGTGGTCGCCCAGTTGGCGGACAGAGTCGCCGTCATGTATGCCGGACGCATCGTTGAGTGCGCTCCCGTGCCTGAATTGATCGCTCATCCGAAACATCCTTATACAAAAGCGCTTCTGGCGGCAGTTCCTGTTCTGGGGCGTGAACGCCGGAAACTTGTGACCATACCGGGACAGGTGCCCTCTCCTGCCGATTTCCCGGCCGGGTGCCGCTTCTGCGGCAGATGCCAGGAAATGACTCAGGAACTTGAAGAACGCTGCCAAAATAAGGTCCCACCCGCCGTTGAGACCGCTCAGGGACACTGGGTGAGCTGCTGGAAGTTGACTCCGCCCGGGGAGGATGCATGAAGAAATCAAAAAAGAACCTGGTGATCCTTGCGGCAGTGCTTGGAGTGGTGTTTTACGGCACCTCTCTGGTTATTACTTCCACAGCCGTTCCCGTGCGGCAGGGGGGGGAAGAGGAACTGTCAGGGAACTATCTGAGTTCGCTCAAGATACAGATCTATGAACTGGTGGAGTCCAAACGCTTTTCAGAAGCTGAGATCATATTCAGACGGATCCGCAAGCTGGATCCCGGAAACCGGAGGATCCAGCGTCTGGGGAGCCTCATCTGTTACCGCAACGGCAAGATCAACGAAGCCGAAAATCTGCTGCGCTCTCTGCTGCTGCGCAATCCCGGGGATTTTGTCAGCCGCAATAATTATGCTGTTTGCCTCATGGCAAAAAAAAGGGTGGAGTCCGTTTCTGAACTGGAAAAGGCGTGGCTGGAGTCAGGAAAAATGGGATTTATCGGCAGAAATCTCAAAACTTGTGCGGCTTTTTTTAAACTCCGGCTGCCCTATGCTCTGCAAAGTGAAAAAGATGAATCGGAAGTTATACCTGTTGACGTAATAATACTCCCGGAGGAGAAAAAATAATATGGGCCGTATAAAAGTCATGGATCAGGCTCTTGCCAATCTGATCGCCGCCGGGGAGGTCATTGAACGCCCCGCATCAGTGGTCAAAGAGCTGGTTGAAAACGCCGTTGATGCAGGCGCCGGACGCATTTCCATTGAGATCGAACGCGCCGGAAGCCGCCTTATTTCCGTCACCGATGACGGTTGCGGCATGGATGAAGAAGATGCAAGGAATGCCCTTGAACTTCACGGAACCAGCAAACTGACCCGGGCTGAGGATATTTCCAATGTGATGACCATGGGGTTCCGGGGTGAGGCGCTCCCCTCCATGGCGCAGATTTCAAAGTTCACCATGCGTACCCGGGAAAAAGAGGCGCGGGAGGGCGTTGAACTGACTGCTGAAGGGGGAAAGATCCTTCATGTTGTCCCCTGCGGTGCTCCCTCAGGAACATGTATAAGAGTGGAAAATCTTTTTTTCAACACGCCGGCAAGAAAAAAGTTCATGAAATCCCCCGCCACCGAAGAACATCATATTGAAGAGGCAGTGACGCTGCTTGCTCTTGCCAATCCGGGGGTGAGCTTTGAATTGAAACTTGACGGAAGAATGGCTTTCAGACTCCCCCGCGCCACCCTTGAAGAGAGGATGAGAGAACTTTTCGGACGCCAGAACTGCTCCGGAATGATACCTGTTGAACACAAAGAGGGAAATTTGCAGATAACAGGTTTCATCGGCGCTCCCGGCTTCACCCGCTCGTCACGCCGCGACCAGCGCTTTTTTGTCAACCGCCGCCCTGTGGAGTCTCTGACCGTTTCACGGGCGCTGAAAGATGGTTACGCCACCTTGTCGGAGCCGGGACGCTATGTACCGGCTGTGCTCTTTCTGACTCTGCCTGTTCAGGAAATCGATGTCAATGTTCACCCGGCAAAGCGCGAAATCAGGTTCCGTTCAGAATTTTTCATCATCCGCGCTGTCGCCGCCGCCGTGGGCAATGCCCTGCGGAACTGGGGCGCAGGCACAGCTGCCGTTGAAGCTGCCCCTGAGATCCCCAAACGTGAAGCGGCAGAGCCTTTTCCCCGGAGTCCGGGGAGTCCTGCGGCCGTTCCGGGGGGGATCAGACTTCTTCTTGATGCGGCAGATGTTACTTATTCGGTGGAGCAGAAACAGGATCAGCCGGAGCTGAAGTTTGATGCGCCGGAACTCAAACTGACCGATGAACCTCTTGCTCCTGAAATAAAAGTGGAACATGAACCTGACGGAGGCGTTTATAAACGTCCTGAGCCCTATGTGGAAAAGAATGGAGCCTCTGCGGCGCCTGCACCTGCACCTGCACCT
>JAGBWB010000185.1 GCA_017629975.1 Lentisphaeria bacterium | reverse complement strand
TTGCCCCGTGATCATGTGTATAATATACATCCGTTTTTTGTGTTTGTCAAGCGTTTTTTTGACTGTTTTTGATTTTTTTTGGATTTTTTTCAATTATTTTACTTCTACCAGCTTTACGTTGTCGATCCAGACCTTGCCGGTGCTCTTGCGCAAGTAGAGTCCGATGTAAGGCCGGTGCTTGCTGCCGACATCAGGCGTTGAGATGAATTCGTGCTCAAAACGCACCCAGTCGTTGCTGCCGGTCATCAGCGGGCCCGGGAAGGAAAGTACCTGGTTGATCGCTCCGCTGCCGCCAAGACGGATGTTGATGCAAAATCCGCCACGCTCCCTGGTCTGCACGTTTTCAAGCTTGACAAAGTAGGAAAACCGGTACTTCGTTTTGGACTTCAAGCCCTCAATGTACTGACAGACCGTTTCAGAACCGGGCGTCGTACGCTCCATACGAAGCGCTCCGCCCGCTGTGCGGAACACTTTTTCATCACGGTTGATCACTTTGCCGGCAAACCAGTTGCTCTTGTGGCCCCAGTCACCGATAAAACGCTTCTGAAGCAATTTGCCGTCAAAGTCTCCGAATTTGATGAGAGAATTGTCCGCTTCTTCTTTGCCCACTTTGATCACTCCGCAGTTTTCAGGAATGTGACGGGGGAAAGGCGCCCATACATAGTAGCTCATCACCTTTTTCCCCTTGATCACACGGCCGCGGGTGAAGTTCGCCATGAACTCCTTTTTGTCTTTCAGTTCAGCCATGCGGCTCAGAGGAATACGCACCTCAAGAATCCATTTTTTGCCGGGAACGATGCTGACTTTATACTCACACTGGCTGTCCCACTTGTAATCGTGCTTGCTCATCAGGGAACGCATGTCTGAAATACTCCCGTTGCTGCTGATCATGATCTGATACATCAAATCTGAACGGCGGTCAGGTGAGAAGAAAAGCTCCACAAGATTGTCCTGCCAGATCATGGCTTCATCTTTTTGGCGTTTGCCTGTGACCATGGCGTCGGTAAAGGGTTCTTCGCTTTCAATGGCGGCGTAGAAGTTCTCTTTGTCTTTCAGCAGTTTGATGGTGGTGTTCACCTCGTTGACACTCCCTTTGCGGGGGATCATGTAAAGAGGCTTGACGCCTTTCCAGGCCTTTTCATTGATTTTTCCGTCAATGGTGATCTTTTCGGCGGTTTCACCCATGTAAGCGGTCCAGATGCCCCGGTCACTGTTGGCTTTGTCATAGGCTTTGCGGCCTTCGGCGACCTTGCCCCACAGCTCTTTACGCATGAATCTGATGCGTTCAAGGGAACTCTTGTCATTGGCAGCGGCTTTTTCCGCATCGTTGAAGAGCGTTTCAATGCGCTTGATCTCCGCGGGAGGATAGATCTTGTTCCACAAGTCGTACTGTGAAGGCAGCACCGCCTGGGGACCGGCTGAGGTTTCACGGATGTTGGTCATGATGTCCTTGACCCAGTGTTTCTCAAGAGCTTTATAGACCTGACGCATGAAAGGAGCGCCTTTGCCGTACATGAGCTGACAGTGTTCGGAAATTATTTTTTCCACATCGGCATTGTTGTCCCACATCACTTTTCCGAAAATGTAGTAGTTCAGAAATCCGAAGATCCAGTGGTCGGTTTCGCACTCCATGAAGGCGCCGAAGGTGTACTTTGAGGCGCGTTTGTAGAAGCTCCCCACCACCTCGGGGGTGAAGTTGGGAATATCGGGGATCCGGGCGCCGCTCTTGTTGACATAGGTCCACAGATAGGTCTTCTGGCCCAGCTTTTTGTTCCAGTCAAAAAGGAGTTTGAAATCTTTTTCACGCTCGGCGGCATTGAGTTCTTTCCAGGGCCCTGTGATCGCCAGCTGGATGATCATATTTTTGGGGATCTCCATGGTGGGGATGTCTTTGTATTCAGCATACGCCATGGCGGTAATGTATCCGGGGATCTTGTTTTCCTGAAGACGTTTGGCAATGTCGGTCTTGAAGCGCCACACATGATCGGAAACAGCTTGCTTCCCTTTGGCGTAGACCGCTTTACAGGGACCGCACTGGCAGGGGAACATGGAGTCGTTGGGCATGATGTTGAAGAAGGGACGGCTGAAAAGCTGGCTGTGCCAGTAACTTTTGCCGTTGGGCATGATGACCTTGCGGCTTGAAGCAGGCTTGCCCTGCAAAAAGGCGGCGGCGTCCTGATAGATCTCCTCTTTGATGGGGGAGCTGAAGCAGACATGGCCGTCTTTGTAGTTGGGATGGGTCACATTGGTTCCATCCAGCCTGCCCCCGTCGGCGCGCAGAGCGAAATATTCAGGATGGCTTTTGGCGAAACGCTGGATCAGCCCCAGATAAGCAAGGCCGTGGCAGTTGGGGATATTCAAAGTGCTCATGCGGCTGCGCAGGATGGTGAGACGGTTGGTGTCGCTGTACTTCATTCCCTGAGGCATGAAGTCTTTTTTATCGCTTTCCATGCCCTTGTTTTCAATACAGTAGATCCGGCGGTACTGGCTGTCAGGACGGTCGGCAAGGTCGATGGAGGGCAGACTCCAATCCGTTTTTTTCGGAACGATGGTCCCCATTTTTCCGGGGAAATAGAACTTCACACCGCCGAAGCGTTCCAGAAATTCATAAACGGCGTTGAGGGTTCCTCTTTCGTTGTAATGGGCAAGAAATGCCGGATTCGCCGCCGGATCATCGTTGCCGGCGAGAATGATGTTTCCCTGGAAAGATTTGATATAAAATCCGTCCCGATCCAGTTTTGTCAGGTCAAGACCGGCGGCTTTGGCGGCGGCTTTATCCCCCACCAGAAAGGCGCATTTCTTTCCTGTTGCCTTCTGGAGCACATTCACCTTTGTTCCGGTGATCTCTCCCAGAAATCTGGCGAGCTCTTCTGCGGCAAACTTCACGGCCCGGGGAGCTCTGCGGTCGGCGACCACTTCAAAGTTGGCCTTCCCTTTGGAAAGAAGAGTGATCTCGTTTTTGCTGCCCAGAACACACTTTCTGGGACTGATGGCTCTGGGGGCGAAACGGGGCATTTCTGCTCCCAGAGTGAAAAGCGCCGCAAATACGGCAAACAATAAGAGTTTTTTCATTTTTTTTCCTTTCTGTAAAATTCGGACAAATCTCTTATGAAATTTTCTTACTATATCACAGAAAGGAGTTTTTTGCAAGCACAAAAGCCTCAGAATAAAGATTTTTAAGTCCGCCGCCTTCAAAAGAAGACTTCCCCGCAGTTCTCTGTTACCCGGACTTATTTTTTTTGCAGAGAGATGTAACGTTTGGCGGCGTCGCGCCACTCAAGGTTTTCAAACTCTTTGAGTTCGGGAGCGTATTCAATGGCGATGGCGACCATTTTCTGCCCGATGGCACGGTTCCGGGCGGACCAGAAAAGTATCTTGCCGGTGAGGAAGAGCTTTTCAGGATCCCGGAGGATATAGCTTTTAAGGCGTGCGCCCCGGTTTTCCTCAAGTTCCATGGCGAGTTCTTCGGGGGTTTCGGCCTCAAGTCCGGCGGCGGCGCGGGCGATGGCTTCAAAGTAGTTGTACTCTGCGCGCCTGAGGGAGACCAGAACGAAAAGCACGATGACAACGATGACTCCCACCCCTGTAACAGTGAGGGAGAGAGGGAGTTTTTTCAATCCGGTTCCGTCGATCCAGCCCATAAGCAGCGCCGCAACGGGAATGGTCAGGGCAAAAAATACGAGGATGCCACGGTAATCAGAACAGTGATAACGGCAGCGCCACAGTTGTTTCCGCGGTACAGCTTTCATAAAAAAACCTCATTTTATTTTTCAAAGAGTTCCCGGGCGAAACCGGGCAGCATGAAAGCTCCCCGGTGGACCTCAGGAGTGTAATAACGCAATTTTTTCTGCATGGCTTCATCGGGGAACCGTTTGGGTTCTCTGACGTCGCCCTCATCTGATGCCACACAGCATCCGATGACGCCTGTGGGGTAGGTGGGAACATGGATCTGGGCAAATCCGTAACTTTTGAAAAAAGTTCCTGCGAACTTCACCACCCGCTGAGCGATTTCAGGGAGCAGGAAATAGGACTCCGCCTGAGTGCCGATGACACCGCCGGGTTTGAGAGCTTTTTTCAAATTTCCGTAAAAGGCTTCTCCGAAAAGGGGTTCGCCGGGGCCTGCCGGATCGGTGGAGTCAACGATGATGATGTCGTAAGAGCCGGGGTGCTCCTGAACAAAGAGACTGCCGTCGCCCACATGGATATGGACTCTTTCATCATCGTATCCGCAGGCGGTCTCAGGGAGGAACTCCCGCGCCGCCTTGATGACTTCGCCGTCGATTTCGCAGATATCAATGGACTTGAGTTCAGGATGTTTCCCAAGTTCCCTGAGGACTCCCCCGTCGCCGCCGCCGATGACCAGCGCCTTTTCAGGCAGATGGGCGCAGCTGTAAAAGGGGAGATTCGCCATCATTTCATGGTAGGCGAACTCATCATAAGAGCTCAGCTGCACGATGCCGTCAAGCATCATCAGATGTCCCAGATTGACGGTTTCAAAGATTTCAATATGCTGATAGGGTGTCTGAATGTCGCACAGCTGCTGTGTGGTTTTGACAGTCAGTCCCCAACCGGCGTTGACTTCGCTGACCCAGCGTTCCATAAGGCTCCCTTTCTTCAGAGTTATTCAGTGACGGCGGCGGCAAACTCGGCAAAGGAGCTGAAAGCTCTGTCAAAGCTCTCATCCCGGATCTCACCGAAACCCCAACGGGCGAAAGCCCGGTTGAATCCCGCCAGACGGCCTGCGCCCATATCGGTGTAGTGATCCCCCAGCATCCAGCACTTTTCCTTTGCGGCGCCGCATTGAGTCTGAAAGGCAAGAAGTGCGGCAGGATCGGGTTTCAGGGGGAATCCTGAGTCCCCGCCCCAGATGACATCAAAGAAGGAGTCCACCTCAAAGGCGTGGAGTATCTTTTCCGCCAGGGGGGTCTGCTTGTTGGTGATGACGGCAAGACGGATCCCCTTTGACCTGAAAAGCTCAAGTCCCTCTCTGACGCCGGGGTACAATGTTGTGGTGTCAGTGGGGTGCTCGCTGTAAAAGGCGCGCTGGCGCCGGAGCCCCTCTTCCACAGGGATATCTGTTCCTGCCAGAGCTCTGGACACAAGCAGCCGGGCACCGTTACCGGTGGCGGCTTTGATTTCAGCCAGAGAAAGGGGAACAAGGCCGAAACTTTCACGCATCCGGTTGACGGCTCCGGCGATATCCTCCATGGAGTCGATCAAAGTACCGTCAAGGTCAAAGGCGATCACTTCAGTCATCTTTTACCCTTTCCTCAGATCCAGTGCGCCAGAAGCTCTTCCCGGTCGTACTGAGAGAAGTAGGCAGGGGGAATGTCCAGAATGGTGAAAGCCCCTTTTCTGCCCTCGGCAAAGAGCCGGGCGGCGGCGCGGGCATGGGCGACAAGGACGCTTGCAGTGGCTTCGGGATTGCTGCCCCAGACGCAGCGGTACTCAATGGCGGCGGAGTTGCCGTCACCGGTGACGCCTGCGGCGGCAACGGTACCGTCGTGGGGGAATCCCTTATACTTTTCGTTCAGCTCTTCCTGAGAGATGAAGTTCACAACGGTCTTGTAGGGGGCAAAGTAGCCGGGCATGGCCTTGATGGTCTTTTCGATCTCTTCTTTGTCGGCGTCGGGAGCTGCCACCACAAAACACTCTCTGGTGTGCATGTCGCCGGGTTCAAAGGCGGGGTTCTCGCCTTTGCGGACTCTTTCAAGAGCTTCGGGGACGGCGTGGGTGAACTGACGGGCGTCAACGACGCCGGGGATGGTACGCAGAGCGTCGGAGTGTCCCATGCTCAAACCGCCCTTGGGGCCCAGACCGTAAAATCCGTAGGCGCGGCTGCCGGGGAGAAAGGCGCTGCCCAGAGTGCGTTCAAGAGAGAAGATGCCGGGGTCCCAGCCGGTGGAGATGATGGAAACGTGACATCCTTTTTTTGCCGCCTCATCCATGGTGTGAAAATATTCAGGCACCCGGCTGTGGTTGTCAAAGCTGTCAACGGTGTTCATATACTGAGCCATCCAGGGGCCCTGCTGGGGGAGATCGTTCTTGGAGCCGCCGCAGAGGATCGCCACATCTGCCTTGAGAGAAAGGAATCCTGCCACATCATCAAAGGCAAGAACAGGGACATCAGTGACCTCTTTGCGGACACGGTCGGGAGAACGGCTGATGATACCGGCAAGTTCCATGTCAGGATTACGCTTCAAGGCGGCAACAACGCCGCGACCCACATTGCCGTAACCGGCAATCAGAATACGGATTTTTTCCATGTCAAAAGACTCCTCAGTTAAAATAAATTGCTATGCCTTAAAAATAGCATTATTTCAGGAGTTTTTCAACTTGAAAATCGGCTTTTACGCGGATTTTCCGGGGAGTTGTCACTCAGAATAGACCGGAATACAGGCAAGGTAGACCAGCGGTTCGCTGCCGATGCACTCCATGGAGTGCTCTTCACCGGAGCGGCAGATGGTCGCGTCGCCGGGTCCGACTTCCACCCATTCCCCGTTATCCCATGAGCGTCCGCGTCCGGAAAGGATGTAGTAGATCTCCTCTTCATTCTCATGACTGTGGATCCCCACGGAGCAGCCCGGTTCAAGGGTCAGACGG
>JAGBWB010000184.1 GCA_017629975.1 Lentisphaeria bacterium | reverse complement strand
GAAGAAGTCCGTCAGGCTGCTCTTGATAAACAACAGGCAAAAATCGACAAGGCAGAGAATACGCTCACCAATGCAGAAGATAATTTCAAAGTCTTCCGCCGTTATGACCATCCCAGTAAGATACTCCGTCTGGTCAATGCCTACGATCAGGCAAAACTGACTTTGGAGAAGGTGAAGATCTCAACAGAGTCCAAAGCCATCCAGCAGCGTAAATCCATGGAGAACCTGCGCCGCCGTGTCCGCTGGGTGTCAAAACAGCTCCAGCGTTACCGGGAGTATATGCCCATGATGGAGTGGCGCAGTCCTGAAGATGGTGTCGTCATCTACGGCGACCCCGACCGCCGCTGGGGCAATATCGACGTCAAGCTCGGTATCGAAGTCGGCCGCGGTCAGGTGCTTATCACAATTCCTGAAATGTCTAATCTGGTAGTGGATTTTGACCTGCCGGAGCAGTTCCGCTCCAAAGTGCAAGTCGGCAATAAAGCAACTGTCACCCCCGACTCCCTGCCCGGCGAGAAGTTCTATGCAACGATTTCACACATTGCGACACTTCCTGTGAATATGGTTCAGTGGGACAGCGCCTCGCCCAAGATCTACAAGACCAAATTGAAACTGGATAAACAGTCCCCCAAACTGGTCAACGGCATGAGTGTGCAGATCCATGTTGTCACCAAGGTCATCCCCAAAGTGCTCTTTGTTCCCATTGAAGCTGTTTTTGAAGATAATGACCGTTTCTTCGTTTACCGTTCCGGCTTGAGCGGTCCGGTGGAAACAACTGTGACCATCGGCGAATCAAATGATAACTTTGTGCAGATCAAATCCGGTTTGCAAGAGGATGATGTGGTCTATTTGTACCGTCCTTACCAGAAAAGTCAGGATGAAAAATAATGGCTGAATCTCAGATCATCGTTCAGTTGAAAGATATCCGCAAGACCTATATCACAGGGGACTTGCAGGTGCCTGTGCTCAAGGGAATCAATGCACAGGTTGAACGGGGAGAATTTGTCGGCTTTATCGGAACTTCAGGTTCCGGCAAGTCCACGCTGCTGAATATCCTTGGTATGCTGGATGTTCCGACTTCCGGTGAATATCTCCTTGAAGACGTGGATGTCAGCAGACTTTCAGATGTGGAACAGGCAACGATCCGCAACCGGAAAATCGGATTCATTTTCCAGAGTTTCAACCTTTTCCCCGCCCTGACCGTGGAGCAGAATATTGAAGTTCCCATGCTCTATGCCCGGGTCCCGGGAAGAGTCCGTACCAAACGGGCGCTTGAGCTGGCAAAACGGGTTGGCCTCGGTCACCGTCTCGGGCATAAACCCACTCAGCTTTCCGGCGGAGAATGTCAGCGTATCGCCATCGCCCGCGCGTTGAGCAACAGTCCTGCCTTTATTCTGGCGGATGAGCCCACAGGCAACCTGGATGAAAAAACCAGCAATGAGATCATGGAACTTTTTCACGAATTGAACAGAGAACAGAATGTGACCATCGTCATGGTTACCCATAACCCGGCTCTGGGTCCCCATTATGACAAGATCATCCGGCTGCGGGACGGCCGCATTGATGACCGCCTGTTTGAGTGGGAGATCGCCCGTCAGCAGCAGTTGCAACAGCAGCAGGAGGCGGCACAATGATGCTTATCAGAGATCTGGTCGGATTGTCTTTCCGTAACCTTCTGCTGCACAAGCTGCGCTCTCTTCTGACTTCACTCGGCGTTATTTTCGGTGTTGGAAGCGTCATCGCCATGCTCGCTATTTCAGAAGGCGCCAAACACTCCGCCCTGGCACAGATTGAAGCCATGGGAATTGATAAAGTCATCGTCTTTTCACGCCGTCCGCCCATTGACGGAAAGAGTGAAAGCTCCAGTGAGAATGCCAGCGTTATGGAGCGCTTCGGTCTCACGGAACAGGACCGCCAGCACATTTCCCGCATGGATAATGTGGAGCGGATCACAGCCCTCTTTGATACCCGGAACAAGATCCTGAAAGGTCTTCAGCGTATGGATCTTAAACTGGTGGGCTGCGACCGGGCATTCCTGAATGAAACCGCAGCAGAAATTGAGGATGGCCGCTGGTTCAGCAAGATCGACTTTGACTCCAACGCCCAGGTGTGCGTCATCGGTATGAATGTCAAACGCAAACTTTTCACTCTGGGCGATACAAATGTTATCGGAAGCAATCTGCGTATCGGTGATCATGTGTTCCGCATCATCGGCATTCTGGACAATCCCTATGCAACGCAGCTGCCGGAAGTGGGCGGTCAGAATGATATGATCCTGATCCCCATGACCACCGGCAAGATCCTCTTCAAAGACTACACTTTCCTGCGTGAAGGCCGCCAATTCAAGATCACAAGGGTGGAGTATGATATCTTTCTCGTAAAGGTCAATGATACTTTTTTCATTGACAACACTTCCAAACGTATTTCAGGTTATCTGGAAAAAACCCATGAAGCAACCAAAGACTGGGGAATGATCGTTCCTCTTGAACTGCTCCGTCAGCGGGAACGCACCCAGAACATCTTCACCATCGTCATGGGGTCCATCGCCGGAATTTCTCTCGTTGTGGGCGGTATCGGAATTATGAACATCATGCTTGCCAGCGTCTATGAGCGCCGCAAAGAGATCGGTACAAGACGCGCTTTAGGCGCCCAGAAATCGGATATCCTGCTGCAGTTCCTCATTGAGACCGTCTTTTTGACCACCAGCGGCGGCATCACCGGAATTCTGGTGGGCGTACTTATAGGCAAAATCATCACCAATTACAGCGGTATGGAAACAATCTACTCCTGGTGGAGTATTATCCTCGCTCTGGCGATCTCCTGTATCGTGGGTGTTATTTTCGGTACTTATCCTGCCTATCAGGCGGCACAGCAGAATCCCATCAACGTGCTCCGTTCGGAGTGATCCGCCGCAAATAGATTGCCTTTGCCGGGAGTTCCGTCTGCGGAATCTTCCGGCGGTATTCTCTTCTTTGTATAAAAAATACCTTTTTTTCTTTTTTCTGCTTGAAACAAAGATTTTTTGATGCTATACTAAAAAAACAGTATCCTTTGTTTCCACAATTTTTTATCAAGGAAGAGAAATTCAGTATGAAAACAACAATTCTTTCCACCTTTCTGGTTCTGTTGACAACTGCGACAGCAGCAGAATTTTATGTTTCCCCTAAAGGCAGCAATAAAAATCCGGGCACTGCCAAAGCCCCCTTTGCCACTATCGCCCACGCGGTCAAAGCCGCCAATCCGGGTGACACAGTCAGGATCGGTTCCGGAGTGTACCGGGAACAGATCGTATTCAGGAAGTCCGGAAAAAAGGGGGCTCCCATCACCTTTGCCGGAACACGGGGAAAAAACGGCGAGTATCTTTCCATCATTGAACCCACAGGGGCCGTTTTGAAAAAATGGGCTCCCGCTCCTGAAATCGGTCCCGGTGTCTGGAAAACGCCCCTTGCCAAACGCCCCAATCTTGTCCTTATGGATGGCTCCATGATCGCCTACATCAACCGCCTTACCATGGAACTTCCCCGGCGGAAAGAGATGCCGGCGGAACTCAATGAAATATTGCTGTGGGATCAATTCGGACCCAAATGTCAGCGCCTCAGCGGACTTGATCTGCTGCGGATGCCCGCCGATATCAAGGTGAAACATCAGTATTTCCGTACCCGGAAGGAGTTCTTCTGGCCGGTGATCAGCCACATCCTTTCCGGTTGGAAAGGGGGATGGCTCTATGTGCGCTTTGCCGGGAAAGGCAAACCTCAGGATCATACTTTCACTGCCACCTATGGCGACGGACTTGTTTTGAACAGTGTTTCCCATCTGCAATTCCGGGATCTTCATGTCCGCGGCTCCCGGATCCAGTTCAGATTGGTGGGAAAATCCTCTCACAATCTGATTGAAAACTGCCTGCTGATGCACGGCGGCATGCGCGTTCAGATCGAAGGCGGTGTCACAGATACAACGGTCAAAAACTGCATTCTGACCGCAGGTTTCATCCGCAACGACCTTTTCCGGCTCCGCAGCGCCAATGATATGCGCGGCGGATTGCTCTATCTGATTTTCAAGTACATCATCGGTACCGCCAGTTCTGATGACGTAGGTGTCCGGACCTTCGGCAAAAACACAAAAATTCTTGATAATATCATTCTTCAGGGATTGATCGGCATCAGCACCAACGGTCCCGGCGTGGAGGCGTCGGGGAATGTGGTCCGTGAAATGTCCAGCGTGGGGATCCTCACTGTATCAGGAACTGTGGGAAGATTCCATCACAATATCATCACCAACTGCGGCATCCCCCTGCGCGTCCACCATCTGCGGCACAAAAACGCCAAGCGCGAAGAGTACCATTACAACAATCTTTTCGTTCAGGCGCGTCACGGCGGAAGTCAGGTTTATGTTCACAGCACCTCCTTTTACAAAACCGATGATGCCGTCAACTTTGAAAAACGCATCAACAAACACAAACGTCCGGAGTATTATTACAAAGACAATCCCCCTGCCCCTGTCGATGCTGGCAAGATCCATATCTACCACAACACCTTCTGGGGCGGTGACGACAGGGCTCCCCATGTGGATCTGGCTTATCTTCAGAGACGGTTCCGGATGCCCATGCCCTTCTTTGTGGTCAACAACATCTATAAAGACTGCTACCGTCTCCACTCAGCAAGTCATGAGCTGACCGGTCCCAATGTGCTCTATACCTTTGCCGGTGATGTTCCTGCTGCTGAACGGCGTGACCCTGCGGTGCCCAAAGTCAACAAGGTTATTCCCGCTTCCCGGACGGAAAAGCTCTGGAACAAAAAGGATATCCCCGGACTTCCTGATGTGACCCTTGCGGCAGATTCTCCGGCTCTTGAAGCGGGAGTTGATGTTTCCCGGCCTTTCACAGTCAGAGGTAAAAACTATCCTGCCCTCCCCGGATTCAAGCCCGGATATTTCAAGGGTAAAGCTCCGGCGGCAGGGGCGCTTCAGCAAGGGGAGTCCCAAGCACGCTTCATCGCCATGCACAAGAAAGCTGAAGCCGCCGTCAACATGCTCAACAAACTCAAAAAAAGTGCAGTTTCTGCCAAATAAAACAAGGTATTTTTTATGAAATGTCCATGGAACGAGTTCGCTCTGCCTGATGAGAAACTTTTTGATCCTTTTTCCATCATCAATTACGCAGGAAGTGATGATCCTTACCAGACTCTTTATCTGACTCTTCCCAAAGAGAAAAAAAAGCGTCCTCTGGTGATCTTCTTCCACGGCGGCGGCATGACAGGAGGCGGCCGGGAGTGTCCCGATGCGGTATTCAGCGGTGAATACGCCGTTGTTGAACCCCGCTACCGCCTTTCCCCCGCCGTGAAGGCTCCCGCCCACATGGAAGATGCCGCGTGCGCCATCGCCTGGTGCTTTGAACATGCTGAGGAATACGGTTTTGATCTTGAAAGAGTCTTTGTGGGCGGCATGTCCGCAGGGGCTTATCTTGCCGCCATTACAGTCATGAATCCGGCTTTTCTTGCTCCTTACGGTCTGAGTTTCAGAAACTTTGCCGGACTCCTTTTCATCAGCGGACAGATGACCACCCATTTCAGGATCAAAGCGGATCTGGGCAGAGACAACGGAGCCTACAATCCCCTTGTGGATGAATACGCTCCCTTTTCCTACATGACCACCGAACTCCCCCCCATCTTACAGGTGACAGGGGATCCGGCACTTGATATTCCGGGGCGTCCGGAAGAAAACGCTTTCTTTGCCGCAAGTCTGCGCGCCATGGGACATCCCTTTGTCCGTTGTTTCAGTTTGCAGGGACACGGACACGTTCCGGCGTTCCGCAGCTGCGACCATCTGGTCACTCTCTTTTTGAAAGATGTTCTCAAAGAAATGGAAGACAAATGATTCAGGAAAAGGAACGCGCCCTGTGGCAGAAACTTTATGAAAGCGCCAAAGCCATTCACGGCGAACGGCAGGTTTCGCCTTTCATTGAGGTGGGTTCCGTTTCTGCGGCGCTGATGACGGAAAAGGGGAACATCTACACCGGCGTCTGCATCGACACCGCCTGCGGACTCGGCATGTGCGCTGAACGCAGCGCCATTGCCGCCATGCTCAGCGCCGGAGAAAGTGAGATCGTAAAGATCCTCTGCATCATGCCTGACGGCAGCTGCGGCGGCACCCCCTGCGGCGCCTGCCGGGAGTTCATGATGCAGCTTTCCGTCAATGCGCCTGCCATT
Organism: Lentisphaeria bacterium; assembly: GCA_017629975.1. Taxonomy (GTDB): domain Bacteria; phylum Verrucomicrobiota; class Lentisphaeria; order Victivallales; family Victivallaceae; genus UBA1784. The sequence goes on along the minus strand of JAGBWB010000184.1, from coordinate 6,863 downwards.
GAAGTTCTGACCGACACTGAAAATTTTTCCACTGTTGCTCTCGGAGAGATGATCCCTGACTGGTGGGGCAAAAAATATATGGGTTGAGGAAAACGCATGAAAAAATTTGACGATCTGGATATCATCATCCCCGTTTGCATCGGGGAACTCAATGCCGATGCGGCAGTTCTTGCCGACTCCATACTTTCCCAGTACAACGCTTACGGGTTCACCCGTTTCGGTCTCTTCATGCCGGATAAAGGATGGCGGGCATCCTCCTACCCTCCCCGGGAGCACTTTGAAGAGAAGGCTGAGCTTTTCAAGGAGATCCGCAGACGTCTGCCCTCAGAGATCAGCTGCGGCTGGTGGCATACATTGACTCTGAAATCCGGTCCCACTCCGGGGTACACCAGGATCGTCCGGCGCAACGGCACGGAAGCCCCCTTTTCCACCTGCCCCCTTGACCCGGCATACCGGAAACGTTTTGCCGAAGACACAGCCCGGGTCCTTGCCATGATCCATCCTGATTTTTTCATCACCGAAGACGATTTCGGCATCAACTGCCATGGCGGTCCCGGATGCTTCTGCAAATATCACCTTGAGGAGTTCGCCCGCCGGGAAGGGAGATATTACTCCCGTGAAGAGCTGGAGGAACTTTTCACACAGCACCCCGTTGAATCCCGGGAACTTCTGCGCAGGTGGCAGGCCCTTGCCAAAGACTCCCTGGTCCTTTTCGCTCAGGCGATCCGGGAAGAGGCCGACAAGCTTACGCCGGAGATTCCCATGGGCATCATGCAGCCGGGCAGCAATGACCGGGATGGCAACGCCATCGAAAGCGTGGCGCGGGCCATCGCCGGAAAGAATCATGTTCCTTTTGTCCGTTTCTACGGTACTTTTTACTCAGGAGAGCGGATCGAAGAGATCCCTCAGATCCTTTTGCCGGCGGTCTATGCCAAAGAGCACATCAAAGGGGAGTTCCGTTTTTACCATGAATCGGATACCTACCCTCACTCTCGTTTCTACACCTCGGGCAGCTGTATGCGGGCACTGATGGGTTCGATCTACGCCTGCGGTTTTGACGGATCCACTTTCCAGTCAGAGCCGCCGGAAGAAGAAAGAGCTTACGGTTACATGTTCAAGAAAGAGCGGAAGCGCTTTAACGCTCTGCGCAGAGCCGTTCTGAACTGCCGTCTGAAAGGGGCGGGGATCTACTACGATCCCTTTGAAAAGGCAAATTTCCCCGGCAACAGTGCCGACTGGCTCAAAGCGGTCTCCGCCTTCGGGATCCCTTATACGACAAAAGATGCCCCCGTCACCTTTTTTTCCGGGGAGCAGATGCGCTTCATGGCGGATGAAACCGTCAAAAAATATCTTTCCCAGACAGTCATTCTCGACGGAGCTGCCGCAAAGCTCCTCGCTGAAAGGGGGTACACCGGATATCTGGGAGCAGAAGTTTCTGAACCTCTCATCCAGGGCATTGACCGTTTTGACCTGAGCGGTACAGAAATCATCTGCAGCGGATTCCTCAAAGATTCTGTGCGGCGCGATATGGCCCGTGCCGATATGTATTCCCCCGCAGGCAACGGGATACTCCGCAAACTTGAGATCACAGATCCCTCTTGTCAGGAAGTGACACGCATCTTCAACTTCAAGCAGGAGTATATGGCGCCCGGCATGACCTTGTTCCGGAACAAACTGGGGGGCAATGTGATCATTTACGCAACTGAAGTTGCCGGAAACTTCTCTGCTTCTCTTTTCTGCTACCGCCGTCAGGCGCTTCTGCAGGAGCTTCTCATCCGCTGCGGTGCTGACTTCCCCATGGCAAAAGCTGAGCCTGCGGTGTTCCTCATCGCCAACGAGCCTGAGAAACAGGATAAATTTTCAGCCATGCTGACCATCACGAATCTGAGTGTGGATCCCCTTGAAAAACTGGCACTCTTTCTGCCCGAAAAACTCCGGCAGTGTGAAGAGCTCTTCTTCCTGGACCTTGAAGGGGAATGGCAGAAGATGCAGTTTGAAAAAACTGCTGACGGCGTTCTGCTGAAACACCCGTTCAACTACACGGAATTTGTTCATATCATGATGAAGTGATCTCCGCAAAATTCAGAAAAGAAACAAAATAAAAGATCCGGAAAGAGCTTCCACGGGGAAATTTTTCCGGATCTCAACTTTTTTTACAAACGGTCAGTCGTCGTATTTGTAAAATTTGCCCAGCTGGATCTCATCAATACCGTCAAAAAAGTGGCTTTTGAGCAATCCCTCCTGTTCAAATCCCAGACTTTTGTAAAAGGCGAAAGCTCTCTGGTTGATGTGTGAAGTACAGGTGTAAACCTTACGCATCCGGTGTTTTTTCCACAGTTTTTCGGCTTCTGCGACCATGGCTTTCCCCACGCCTTTGGCAAAGATATTCGGGTCAACACCGATGCTGTGCAAAATTCCCAGTTTGCGCTGGAGATTGGCTTCAATATTGAGAAATCCGATCACTGTGCCATCGGCCTGTTCCGCCACATAAGAGGTGATGATGCTGGTGGGACTTTCGGCATGAGCATGTTCTTTCCAGTAGTCTCCATTTCCCTTTTCCTCTTTTTCCCACATTTCTTTGAAAACGGTTTTGAAACTTTCATACATGATCTCAGAGACCCGTGCTGCATCCCGATCTTCAAATTTCCGCACCAAAAAATCCATTATGCACCTCTTTCCCAAATATTGTTTCAAATCTTATCTGCAATATTGCAAGCTGATTATAAGATAGCACTGTTGTATTGAAAAATCCACAGTCAAGTTAAAAAAAATCCTTTTTTTACATATTTATCACTTGCAATATTCTTTCCACCGCTGTATATTTACCATAGGTATTCTTATACACTGGTATGATTCAAATATACAGGACGAAAATGGGCAACAATCCGAAATTTACAGTTCTTTTTGAACAGCTGCGGGGAAAGACATTTGAAATCGATAAAGAAGTCATGTCTATCGGCCGCAAAGATGAAAACGATATCTGTCTCAAAGACGGAAGCGTCAGCGGCCGTCATGCTGAGATTTATAAAAGCGAAAATGAAGACGGAACATTCTCTTATGTTCTGCGCGACAAGGGCAGCAGTAACGGCACCCGGATCAACAGCGTCGCTATTGAAGAACAGGTTCTCAAGCACAACGATCTGATCATGTTCGGTTCAGTGGAGGTCCTCTTTGACAGCAACGACGGCTCCACCGCCGACAGTACTGCCACTTCAATGAACCGTCTGACTCATACCATTGACCTGAACAGTATGGAAGGGGGACTTTCCACGACCCCTGCTCTGACCAGTCTGAATCCTCTGGCAGTCGCTGAGGAAAAAAGAAAAAAAATGATCCATACTGCCACGATCGGGGTCATCGCGGTCATCGGTGTCGCAGCATTGGGAGCTCTGGTCTACTTCATGCTCAAGATCTTTTCCTGACAAATCAGAAAGTTTCACAACATTGTCCACAGCGCTCCGGTGCCGGTAAAAGGTTTTCCGGTGCGCCATTTTTATTCATAAGCGCAACAGGAGATATTTATGTCCGACGATAAAAATAAAATAGAAGAGAAATCTCCGGGACCCAACCGTCCTGCTCCCCGGGAAAACAATGCCCGTTCCCCCAAAGCCGCTATTGTGTGGCTTGTCATCATGCTGATCATCGGCTCGCTTTTCTTTTTCAAAGGTTTTGGAGCCTCTGACACTAAGAATATCAGCCAGAGCCAGTTTGAAAGCATGCTCAAAGACAGACAGATCGCAACGGCGGTCCTTGTCAGCGAAGGGGACAAGGTCTTTACCGTTGAGGGTGTGCTTAAAAGCGATCCCGCAGCGGCACAGACCAAGAAAAAGAATGCCCGCGAAAAACGTTACCGTACCCGGGTCGTCTATACAGAGTCTCTCAATTCTCTTTTGAGCCTCACCAATGTTCAGGTCGACTCCAACAATGCAGGTCTCTGGAACTTCCTGCTTTTCGCCCTGCTTCCTGTGGTGGTGATCGTGGGTATGATCTACTTCTTTTCCGCACGCCAGATGCGGGGCAACGGCGCCATGGAGTTCGGCCGCAGCCGTGCCAGAATGATCCCCCCCAACGAACTGAATGTCCGCTTTGATGATATCGCCGGTGCCGATGAAGCAAAAGAAGAGATCTCTGAGATCGTTGAGTTCCTCAGAGACCCCATCCGTTTTCAGCTGGTGGGGGGCAAGATCCCCCGGGGCTGTCTGCTTGTGGGGAATCCGGGAACCGGTAAGACGTTGATGGCAAAGGCAGTTGCCTGCGAAGCGGGAGTACCTTTCTTTTCCATCAGCGGTTCAGACTTTGTTGAAATGTTTGTCGGCGTAGGCGCCAGCCGCGTCAGAGATATGTTTGAACAGGCAAGGAAGAATACCCCCTGTCTGATTTTCATTGATGAAATCGACGCTGTTGGCCGTTCAAGATTTTCCGGCTGGGGCGGCGGTCACGATGAAAGAGAACAGACCCTCAACGCCATGCTGGTTGAAATGGACGGTCTTGAAAGCCGTTCCGGAGTCATCGTTCTTGCCGCCACCAACCGCCCCGATGTCCTTGACCCCGCGTTGCTCCGTCCCGGACGCTTTGACCGTCAGGTGGTCATGGATCTTCCTGACATCAAAGGCAGAAAACAGATCCTCTCTGTCCATGTCAAAAAGATCGTTGTGGATGACACTGTTGATCTGGATGTCATCGCCCGTACGACCCCCGGTTTCAGCGGCGCCGATCTTGCCAATCTCTGCAATGAAGCCGCACTCCTCGCCGCCCGCAGAGGCAAAGAAGCTGTCAGCGAAAGCGAAATGGAAGAGGCAAGAGATAAGGTCAGCTACGGCACAGAGCGCCGCAGCCGCAAACTCACCGAGCATGACCGGAAACTTACAGCTGTCCATGAGGCAGGTCATACCCTTGTGGCTCTTTACAATGAGAAGTGCACTCCTGTCCACAAAGTCACCATCATTCCCCGCGGTCAAGCCTATCTGGGTGCCACGTTCACCATGCCCAAAGAGGATGTTTACAGCCGCAGCAAGGGCGAATTGATCGCCGAAATGGCCATGACCATGGGAGGCAGAGCCGCCGAAGAACTTCTGATGCAGGATATTTCCACCGGCGCTTCAGCCGACATCCGGATGCTGAGCGGCATGGCGCGCCAGATGGTGTGTGTCTACGGCATGAGTGATAAGATCGGTCCATGGAAGTGTGCCGATATGACGGTCCACCCCCATCTGCGTATTGACGGTCCCACTCCTGAAGAAGTTTCCCCTGACACTCAGAAAGAGATCGATTCAGAGATCCGGCGTCTGGTCAACAATGCTCTTGAAGATGCCCGCAAGTGTCTGACCGAACACAAAGATGAACTTCAGAAACTTGCTGATGCTCTTCTTGAGAAAGAGACCATGTCAGTGGAAGAGATCAGAGAACTTCTGGGTCTTCCCGCCCCGGCCGATGAAGACAACGGCAGCGGAAGCGGCACTACCGCCGAAGAAAGCGCTGACGCTGCTCCTGCACCCGCTGAAGGTGAAGGCTCCGCCAATGCCTGAAGAGTTGCGACAGGCCCTGACCCCGGCTGAAAACGGCGTATATATATCGCTCCACATTCAGCCGGGAGCAAAACGTGAAGGCGTTACAGGTCTTTTCGGAACAGCGTTGAAGATCGCACTCAACGCGCCCCCCGTAGACGGCAAGGCGAATGCAGCTTTACTGCGTTTTCTTGCCGGGAAATTAAAACTTCCCAAAAACAATATTGAACTTTGTTCCGGTGCAAGCTCCCGTGATAAACGGGTCTTTGCAGCCGGGATCACCATAGATCAAGCAGAAGAACGATTAAAATGAAGACCAAAGCAGTTATATTTCTCCCGGATGGCATGGCAGATCTCCCCCTTGAAGAACTGGGCGGGAAAACTCCTCTTGAATACGCCCGTACCCCGGGTATGGATTCTATTGCCGCCCGCGGAGCAAGCGGAACATTCCTGACACTTCCAGACGGACTTCCCACCTCGTCCGATGTGGCGAACATGTCCGTCCTGGGATTCCTGCCCGAAGTAAATTATCCCGGCAGGGGCCCCATTGAGTGCGCCAGTCAGGGCATTGAGCTCGGTCCGGAAGATGTGGCGTTCCGCTGCAATCTGGTCTATGCCTCAGATGACGGCGTTTTGAGAGATTATTCTGCCGGACATATCGACAATGAAACGGCAAGCGCCCTCATGGCTGATCTTCAAAAGGAGTTCGGTTCTGATGAAGTCACCTTCCACTCCGGGGTCAGTTACCGCAACCTGCTTGTGCTTCACGGCAAAAGATTTTCTCCTGCGGTCAACTATTTCAAGCCCGACTCCTCCGCCGATATCCCCCTTGCGGAGTTGAACTCCTCAGCTGCCGATGACTCCCCTGAAGCTCAGGCAACTGTTGATTTTCTCCATGCTCTTGAAGAGCGCTGTGCAAAGTTTCTGAGCGCTCACAAACTCAATCAGGGAAAAACCTCCCCCGCCAACAGTATCTGGCCTTGGAGTCCCGGCAGAAAACCTGCCATTCCTCCTTTTGAAGAGCTTTACGCCGGAAAAAAAGGCGCGATCATCAGCGCAGTTGACGTGATCAAAGGTCTGGGACGCTGCACAAATATGGCAGTGATCGAAGTTCCCGGCGCGACAGGATTTGTAGACACAGATTACACCGGCAAGATGCAGGCGGCTCTGAAGGCTCTTGAAGACCATGACTTTGTCTATCTTCATGTTGAAGCAGTTGATGAATGCTCCCACCTCGGGGATCTGAAGCTGAAACTTCAGGCAATTGAGGATTTTGATGCAAAAATCGTTGTCCCGCTCCTTGAGGCGCTGAAATCAAGAAATGATATCAACTTTGCCATACTTCCGGATCATCCGGTG
>JAGBWB010000183.1 GCA_017629975.1 Lentisphaeria bacterium | reverse complement strand
TTTCAGGCTCAGTTGTTTTTTTCACCTGTTCAATCACAATGGGGGAACCGATGACCCGCAGCACAGCCTCATCCGGTACTTTAGACATACCGCTCCGCCGGTTGGCAAGTTCGTCAGGGTAAAAATGATCTCTATGATTATGGGTGATGACAAGTTCACGGAGTTTATCCAGACGCAAGCCGAATTTCACCATGTGATAAAAAAGATCGGGCCCCAGGTCGATCCGGATCGACTCCCCCAGCTGGTAAGCGGTGCGGCTGCGGACATCTTTACCGCCCTCTTCAAGTGCTTTGAGGCAGAGAGGACAAGTACAGAACACACCGGGAACTGCTTCAGCAGCGGCGCTGCCGCAAATAAGTAATTTCGTCATTTTTTCAATACTCCCAAAGTTTGCAGCTGTGAGGCGCAAGCGTCACAGAGTTGATACATTTTTCAATTTTCCCGCTCCAGAAATCCTTTACTTCAACGGGATTTCCGGCAATATTCCAATCAACTTTTATTTCCTGAGGCGTATCTTCCCAGTTGATAACCAGGAATCTCCCCCCTTTTTTCAGGGACTGATGCCAGTAAACAGGCAGTTCCCGTTCAAAAATATCAAGCGGTCTCCCGGCAAAACCGGACTCTGCGGCGACTATCTTGCGGGCAAGTTCAATTCCCTTTTCATTGAGAAGGGACATTTTATCCGACAAATTGACGGCGCCGCCCGCCATAAGATCAAGAGAGAGCAGAACTTTCTGTTCTTCAAAGCGCGTTGAGGCAAGATTGAACTCCAATCCCTTATTGTATCCATCATGTGGAGCACAGTAAACCAGACAGGCTTTCAGGCGCTGAAGATCGGGGTCATTTGAAGTTTCAAGACCGCGGCAGAGAGAAAAGTCAGGATCATTGATCCACAATTTTTTATTCGCCCAGAACATTCCCGCAACCGAAACAGTGTTGGCTTTGATGCTCTGCCAATGGGAGTGGATGTCTCCCCCCACGCGCACCGAATCAACAAAGCTGTTGCCGTTGTAAAAATGGTAGTTGCACCCCAGAATTTCCGCTCTGCCCCCAACACCTTTGCAGACAGCCCCCATCAATTTCCTCAGCACCTGGCAGCGGGGCACAGTACGGTCAGCAAAACGTTTTGCTGACATCACAGCGCCAAGAAAATCCAGTTTGAAATATTCGTATCCCATTCCGGCATAACGGTCAAAGAGTTTTTCCAGATGTTTTTGAGTTTTGGGGAGTGTGGGATCAAGAACAAATCCGTACCGTTCCATGCAGCGGTAGGCGAGACAGGGTTGTCCGCCCTCGGAACATGCAAGCATATCGTAATCCCACTGAGCAATACGGCAATGGGGTTCAACAATCGCAGGCGCGAGCCAGAGTCCCGGTTTGAATCCCATCTTGTGCAGTTCATCTGCCAGAAATTTCATTCCGCGGGGAAAAAGTGAATTGGGTTCCCATTCGCCGTAGCAATACTGCCAACCGTCATCAACAATAATGCGCTTGACATGGTGCTTCAGCACCGGATCAGCGGCGATAAAGGCGGCATTTTGCAGCACCTCCTCTTCAGTAATGGTCCAGCGGTAGTAATCCCAGGAGTTCCAGCCGCACTCCGGCTGTTTGGAAAAATCTTTTTTGACTTCACAATTGTCATCACCATACTGTTCCAGCATCCGGATACCATCGCCGCATTCAACAGTCACCGGATCAAACTCGGTTTTCCCACTCAGATCATTATGATGGAACTCAAAATCACAACGCCATTTCAGCATCAATCCACCGACGCTCCGCCCCCGGAAAAAGTTGTCAAACTTCTGATTGAGGGGAGATGTCATGAGCACAGTTTCTTTTCCACGGGTCAAAGCAGCATAATGGCGCCCCTGAAAATCCCGGCTTTTTTTCACAGGCAGGAGGGCCGTTTGGGCATTCCCCATGCGTTCACCGCAAAAGAAGGCGTGATCAGCCGGAAAGGCAGGGAACGTCACAGGGGTAAAGATGAGGTGCTCAGGCACATTTTTCTTCCACTCTGCGGTGCATCTGATACGAATTCCGGAGGAAAGTTTTTCAACCGCCAGGGTAAAAAGAGCCGTTTCATCATCGGCGCAAAAAGTTCCATCATCATTTCGACTCCATGCAAGAGAGCGGCTCAGTCCATCTGCGCTGATTTCAGAAACAGCTCCGGACAGGTCCAACCATCCGGCGCGAAGACCGGCAAATGGATTGAGTTTTATCATTATATTCTCCATTAAATTGTGTTTGTGATAATATACTCTCTGCTTTTTCCTTTTCAAGTGGGGAAGATTGTTTTTTCTTGACATTCCGATCCATTGGTGCTATATTAAGGTATCATGAAAAGAAAAAAAGCCAAAAACAAAGATAAATGGGCGTGGGCAACTCCGGAAAAGCTGAACCCGGAAAGCGCCAAACATCACATGCAGGGAGCACTCCTGCTGATTTGCATGGGGATCGTGCTGCTGGCCCTCGGGATTTATCTTGCCGTCAAGTTCAACACGACCTCTTTTGAAAAATTCACAGGTCTTGAAGACTCCGTAAAAAACCGGCAGGATCACTCTTTTCTCATGTTCTTTTTCAACTCTCCCTGGATCATCGGAATTACCATGATCATCGGCGGCGTACGTTCCATAGCCAAACAGCGTTTTCCTCATCTTTTC
>JAGBWB010000182.1 GCA_017629975.1 Lentisphaeria bacterium | reverse complement strand
GCGTTCTTATCGAATGGAGCTGGGTGGCAGGACTCGTTTTCAATATGATCGTTCTCCGGGCGCTGCCGCTGGTGCTGCTCGGCGTCTGGATCTACCGCAAGCGTGAACTGGGGCTGATTGTCAGAAAATGAATAAATTCCGTACTATTACCATGTATTTTGTGCTGGTGGTCGTCACCATCGCTCTGCTGCTGGGGGCCTCCTCAGTGGCACGCCGTCTTGATGCGTCGGTGAAATCGAACCACCTGCGTTTTACCGGCGAGATCAAAAATGCGCCGGTTCTGGTGACTTTTACCACTGTGGCTCTGGGAAGTTTCCGGGGTATCGTGGCAGACTTGCTCTGGCTCCGTGCCGGGGCACTTCAGGAAAAGAAGAACTACTTTGAAATGGTCCAGCTCGCCCGCTGGATCACCGATCTGCAGCCCACCTTTTCAGGGGCGACCGCCTATCTTGCCTGGAACATGGCGTACAATATCTCTGTGACCTGTTCAAGCCACGCCGAAAGGTGGCGCTGGGTCAACGAAGGGATCCGCCTCATCCGGGATCAGGCGATCGAGTACAATCCGGAAGACCCCATCCTCTACAAGGACCTTGCGTGGATCTTCCAGCATAAACTGGGCAACGTCCTCGATGATGCCAACTTGTACTACAAAAACCGTCTGGCGATCCAGATGATGAATATCACAGGCGCCGCCGAACCTGCGTGGAAAGAGTTGGCTGCTGCTCCTGCTGATGAAGCAAGTTTCATGAAAAAGTACCCTCTCGACGGTCCCGTCTGGAAGGTCATACAGGAAAACGGTTTTCAGGACTTTGAGGCACTTTACAACGATTTCAGAAGCCGCACCCCTGCGGCGATCTCAGGAAAACTCAAGGGAAAACTCGGTGACAATCTCCTTAAAGAGATTGCCACATTCCTGCGGGCTGAACTCCTGCGGCGCACCTTGAAACTTGATCCCCGGTACATCGTTGAGATCAACGAAAAGTATGGAGCCCTCGACTGGCGTGTGCCTGAGTCCCAGGCGATCTACTGGGCGACTCTGGGTCTGAAACGGACTCCCGGCAACAAGGATGTGAGTCTGGGGCGTCTCATCACCCAGTCCCTCTATGAATCATTCCGGGGCGGCAGACTGCTCATGGTCAACGACAGGGATTTCAACAACATCGTCGTTGCGCCCAATATCGCCCTTGTGGATGCGGTCTACAACACCTACGGCGAGGTCCACCAGATCTACGACGGAGGTTCTGAGTACTCCACATTCCGCAGCGCCCGTATCAACTTCATCAAGGAGGCCATCGGTATCCTTTACAACTACGGCAAATTCACCAAGGCGAAAGAGTATTATGAACTGCTCATGAAAGAGGAACCCCACCGCAAACGGGAGGATCTCGAAGCCTTTGTCACCACCCAGTGGGCGGAGGATGTCCGTGATGCCGGTGTCAAAAAGGCAAGCGAAGTCATCAGCGGTCTGATCTTCAAGAGTATCTTCTATCTGATCTACAACGACAGTGATGCCGCTCTTGCCAATGAACGCCTCGCCCGTTATATCTACGCCAAATATGCCGCCGACATCGGCAGCATGGAGCGTATGAAACTGCCCTCATACAACCAGATCAAGCAGGTGGTGGTGGAGCAGTGCATGAAAACTTTCCCGCCTCAGATGGTTCTCATCCTCAAGGCGAAGATCGCTGCGGAGCAGTCTGAAAAACAGATCGACTCCATGTTGAAAAAAGTCCCCGGACTCCCGGGCGCAAATGAAAGGAAATAAGGAATGTGAGATGCTGATTCAAGAAAACGCCTTCGTCTGTAACGGCGGACAGGGGCTTTTCTGAAATTTTGCACCTGACTTTACAAAAACTGCCCGGAAATAATGTATTCCGTTCCGGGCAGGAACAGCAGGAGTGACTGGGCTGCCGCAAGAGTTTTCAAAGGTGGCGCATTATATCAAAAAGGAATCGTTTGCCGTGGAGACGGCGTTAAAGAAACTTGACAAATCTATGTTGAATCACCGCAAAAGGGGAAAAAGTTCAGAGCCCCCGCGCGGAAAACAGAAAGGAAAAAATGGACGCTTTGGATCCGGGGTGTTTAAGTCTTATCGCAACTGTTGTTGATACAAGTGAGAAGTTTATCATAAGACCTGAATGGTTTTATTTCGTGAGCAGTGTTATTGTCGCTATGGTTTTTTCTCACTGCTGCTCTCTGATGGAGGCGGCTCTTTTGAGTATTTCCCCCAGTCAGGTGGCAGAGCTGAACCGCAAATCCCCCCGTGCCGGCAAGTGTGTCATGACACTGAAACAGGATATCGACAAGCCCCTTGCGGTGATCCTGATCGTCAACACTGCCGCCCACACCATCGGTGCCGCTGAAGCCGGTGCCAGCCTCAATGCCCTTTATCCCGCCAATGCCACGGTGATGAGTGTTTTCTCACTGGTTTTCACTTTGCTCATGGTCCAGTACACGGAACTGCTGCCCAAGACACTGGGTGTCCGCTTCAATATGCGTGTCATGCAGATCTGCGGACCTGTCCTGCAGGTGCTTCTCTATGTTTTCATGCCCATTATCAAAGTGACCCAGTGGATCAACAAACCCTTTGAAAGGCGCAAACCTGAGAAGCCCACCACCGCCGAAGAGATCTCCGCCCTTGCCTCCCTTGCCCGGAGTACCCAGAGCATCTCTCTCCGGCAGGAACGCATCATCAAGATGGTTCCCCACCTCTCTGAAAAG
>JAGBWB010000181.1 GCA_017629975.1 Lentisphaeria bacterium | reverse complement strand
TATTACTTGATGGTAACTTCTTTTCCAGCTTCAGCGGAGCGGTAGATACCGTCCAGCATCTTCTGCACGCCCAGACCTGCTTCGCCGGAGGCGCCCAGAGGAGTTCCGTTGAGGCAGCCCTGTGCCCAGTTGCTCAGCTTGCGCTGGAACATGATCATCCAGTCATCATCGGGCATGTAAGCAGGTTTCATATTCATCATCATGTCATGCTCGTCAGTATAGATGGAAACATCTTCCCAGGAGCATCCGCCTTTGGTTCCCATGACGGTGAAGTTGAAAATATCGTTTTTCGGAATGTGAGCGGCGAAACTGGATTCAATCTGGAGAATGGCGCCGTTTTCAAAACGGATCTGACCGATGGCAAGGTCTTCCACAGTGTAGGTCTTGTAGTCCCAGTTGGGCCAGGCGTTGCGGACGTTGCTGGGTTTGTCGCCCAGATAGGTCCAGCAGTTGCCGCTGGCGGCGATGGGTTTGGGGGATCCCATGAACTCCCAGGCGCACTCAAGGATGTGGACGCCGATATCGATCATGGGGCCGCCGCCCTGAAGCTCTTTCTGACCGAAGACACCCCAGTTGGGGATGCCGCGGCGGCGGAGAGCCTGACACTTCACAAAAAGGATATCACCGAAACGGCCTTCGTTACGGGCCTGGATCAGGGCCTGAGTGTTGTTGCGGTAGCGCTGCTGGAATCCCACAGAAAGTTTCACATTGTTCTTTTTGGCAGCGGCGATCATCTTTTCGCACTCTTTGGGATTCATAGCCATGGGTTTTTCCACGATGGCATGGCATCCGGCGTTGCAGGCGTCGACGACGGGGGCGCAGTGGACTCCGTTGGGAGTGCAGACGTCAACGGCATCGGGTTTGATCTTTTCAAGCATCTCTTTCCAGTCGGTGAAGAGAGCCTTCTTGGGGATTCCCCACTCTTTTTCCATCAGTTCAAGACGGTCTTTTTTGATATCCACACCGGCAACGATCTCCACTTCGGGGATGTTCCGGTAGGCTTTCATGTGGGTCTGGCAGATACCGCCGCATCCGATGATGGCGACCCGCAGTTTTTTGCCTTTGTATTCTGCTTTCTTGTCTTCGATCTTGGTTGACACACTCTCTGCCATTTTTTGACTCCTCTTGTTCAAGGCATTTACGCGCGACAATTATTGAACGGAACAGAAAAAGAATTCAGGGACAGACTGAAGTCCGCAAAAATCCTGATTTTCTGTACATTTTCTGTTAATTTAGCATGGATTTGAAAATTTGCAATCAGAAAAAAGGGAAAAACACAATTTTTTTTGTCCTGTTTTTCTGAAACAATCAAATTAAGTTCACGCTTCAGGGGAGCACCGTGTCAAGGAGCAGATCCGCAAGTTCGGTTTTGGGGCGTTCCGCAAAGGGGATCTTTTCGCCGTTTCTGCCCAGCACGGTGCAGATGTTTGTGGATTTGGCAAAGCCGTCTGAAAGTTTGTTGGCGATGATCCAGTCCAGATTTTTCCGGCGGAGTTTTCCTTCGGCATTTTCCAGAAGATTCTCTGATTCTGCGGCAAAACCCACAAGGGTCTGGGCAGGGGTTTTCAGAGAGCCCAGCGTTTTCAAGATGTCTTCTGTGCGTTCCAGTTCAAGGAACATGTTCCCCGGGGTTTTCTTCATCTTCTGCTCAAAGTTCCTGACAGGACGGTAATCTGCCACTGCGGCACTCATAATGCAGCAGTCACACTCCGGGAAACGGCTTTTCATCGCCTCAGCCATGTCGGCGGCGCTGACGACTCTGACCAATTCGGCTCCTTCGGGAGCAGGAATGTTCACAGGTCCTGAAACAAGAATGACTTCGTGTCCCCGGCGCAGAGCCGCTGCGGCGATGGCGTAGCCCATCTGTCCGCTTGAGGAGTTGGAAATAAAACGCACCGGGTCAATATATTCCCGGGTCGGTCCGGCACTGATAAGGATCTTCATAGAAAATTTAACGGCGTCCGCCATTGAAAAGACGGAGCATGAAAAGGAAAAGGTTGATAAAATCAAGGTAAAGTTCAAGGGCACCGAGGATGGCATATTTTTTTACATCTCTTGAAGCGGCGCCTGAGGCGGCAAGTTCCATGGCAAGGAGCTTCAGTTTCTGGACGTCCCAGACGGTGAGTCCCACAAAGAGCAGGACGCCGATGCAGCTGATGATGAGATCAGCGGTGCTGTTGTACCAGAACATGTTGATGACTGAGGCAATGATAAGTCCGAAGACCCCCATGCCGCAGAGAGCCCCCAGGGAGGAAAGATCTTTTTTTGTGGTATATCCGATAAGTCCCATGACTCCGAAAGTAAGACTTGCGGAGCAGAAGGCTTTGGCGATGACAGGGGAATCGTAGAAGATAAAGATCCACGAAAGGGTCAGTCCGTTGAGGAGCGCAAAAACGGTGAAGAGCAGTGCGGCAACTCCGGAACTGAATTTCCGCACCCCTGCGGAAAGGGCGATGACCACCACCACTTCAGCAAGGGCAAGGATCCAGTAGAGACCGTGGTACATGCGGATCTTTTCCGCCCAGTAATTCCCCAGATACCAGGAGATCCCGCCTGTGACGGCAAGTCCGGCGAACATCCAGGAAAAAACGCGGTTGATAAAAGAATTCAGCATGACTCCGCCGGAGGGAACTGATTTTCCGGCAGGATCATAAGAGGTACTTGAGTATTTATCTTCGTTATACATGACAGGACTCTCTGCTTTTACTTAAAAGTTCATTAGAGCTTGGGGAATGTTTTGGGGGCTTCGCCCTGAGTGGGGACGGAGACTTCAGGCTCTGCCTGTTTTGTGACAGGCTGCGGCATGATGGGTTCCTCAACGATCTCAAAGTCGCCGGTCATTTCGGCGCGTTTGAGTTCAAGCTGTTCATTGGCGAGGCGGTTGGCCCGTCTCATTTCGCCCAGGATCTCAGACATGGTACCCTGGAGCTGCTTCAGCTGGGCGCTGAGAGCCAGCTGCTGGGCGTCGGTTTCTTTGCAGAAATTCTTCATCTGAACGTAAAAACGGGAAAGCAATCCCAGAATGATCAGCAGAATGATACAGATCATCAGGGCAACACTCCAGAACGATGTGGTGGTGATTTCTCCTCCGAACATAGAAAATCTCCTCTCTGTTAGTATTTTACAGCGGCGTTCCGCTGTGTTTGTCATTTGGGGATACCTCTTTCCTGCATCAGGACGCCTTTGCGGGAAAAAAAGACTAAGATAAATATAGCATGAAAAGAGTAAAAGTCAAGTCAAATTCCTCTTCTTGAACAAGGCTTCAGATAAAAATCCCGTCAGACCCGGTAAAAAGAAGAGCTCCTCCCCGGGGGGACGGGGAAGAGGGGTTTCAAGTTTACTTTTCAGACCTGCGTTTCAATGGGGGCTGCGGCGGCAGGCTTTTCGTAGTCGCAGAAGGTGTACCGGGGGAGCTCCGGAACATACTTTGCAAAGAGTTCACCTGAGTATCCGTTGCGCTCAATGATCTCACGCAGGAAATAAGCGCTTGGCTTCGGCGTGCGCTTGAAACCGTTTTGACGGTCAACAGAAACCAGTCCGAAGCGGGGGAGGTAGCTGCCCCACTCGTAGTTATCCAGCAGAGACCAGTGGAAATAGGCCCGGATATCAGTATGATAGAGGTTCATCGCCTCCTTGATCGCCTCAAGCTGGAGCATGATCCAGATGACCCGGAACTGGTCATCAACGGCGGGAACGCCGTT
>JAGBWB010000180.1 GCA_017629975.1 Lentisphaeria bacterium | reverse complement strand
TTTTCTTTGTGCAAGAGTAAAATTTATTTAAATTTAAGCGTCTCCGGAAAGTGAACGGCGTAAATCAAAAGAGCTTTTCCGGATACAAGGTTTGTAAAAACTTTCCGGAAAAAAGTTATTTTACCTGCCGGTACGGGAACTTGGGATAAAAATATTTCAGACAATGAGTTTTTTTCAGGGGGCGTTACCCCTCTTTTATTTCCGGGAGCATCTTTTTGAGTTGCTGAGTAGAAAAATATAGATATTTTTTTACTTTTCTTCTTGCAATATCGTTTTCCGGTGGTATATTTAGCATGTGTCAAAAAGCATGTTACAAGTAAAAAAAGGAGCCGGCACAATACCATGTTCATGGAGCCTACTTTCCGTTGGTACGGACCTGAAGATCCGGTCGCATTGAATTTTATTCCTCAGGCGGGAGCGACCGGCGTCGTCACCTCTCTGCATTACATCCCTTACGGCGTACTCTGGTCCCGTGAAGCGATCCTTGAGCGCAAGAAGATGATCGAAGAGGCGGGAATGACCTGGAGCGTGGTTGAAAGTCTGCCTGTCCATGAAGATATCAAAAATGCCTCCGGCTCCTGCAAACGTTATATTGACATTTACAAGCAGTCCATCCGCAATCTGGGTGAATGCGGCGTCAAGACCATCACCTACAACTTCATGCCGGTGCTGGACTGGGTCCGGACCGATCTGCACCATGAACTGCCCGACGGCTCAAAAGTGCTCTATTTCAATCAGGTGGAGTTTGCCGTTTTTGAACTTTTCATACTTCAGCGCAAAGGCGCCGAAAAGGATTACACCCCTGAGATCCTTGCCAAAGCTGAGAAAATGTTTCAGGAAATGGATGAACACCAGCGTTTTGTTCTGAGACGCTCCATCATTGACAACTTCCCCGGATTCAAAGGGGTCACACTTGAAGATGTCCGCGCCATGCTGGCAAAGTACGAAGATTTTTCGGCGGAACGCCTGCGGGAAAATCTGGCGGCGTTCCTCACCGAAGTTGTCCCCGCCGCCGAAGAATGGGGATGCCGTCTGGTGATCCACCCGGATGACCCGCCCCGTTCCATTCTGGGACTCCCCCGCATCTTCAGCAATAAAGATGACATCAAATCCCTCCTTGCCGTCTCCTCAAGTCCCGCCAACGGCATCTGTTTCTGCGCCGGGAGCTTCAGTGCCAGAGAGGATAATGATGTGGTTGAAATGTTCAAATCCTGCGCCGACCGGGTAGGATTTCTTCATCTCCGCAGTACCGAAGTCCTCTCCAACGGCGACTTCTACGAAGCGCCCCACCTTGAGGGAAGAGTCGATATGTATGAACTGGTCAAAGCCGTCTGCGAAGAGCAGCTCCGCCGCAAAGCCGAAGGCCGGGAAGATTGGCGGATCCCTTTCCGCCCCGACCACGGCGCGGATATTATGGACGACCTGCTCAAACAGCCCAATCCCAACCCCGGATACGGCGGTCTCGGCCGCATGAGAGGTCTTGCCGCTCTGCGGGGATTGGAAATGGGCATCATGCGTTCACTTCATCCGGAAGTTGCCTTTTAAGAGACGCCTGAACACTTAAAAAGCCGTTGACAGCGATTTGTGCTGTCAACGGCTTTTGACATTTTGTAACGCGCTTACCGGGCAGGCTGGTTTGCTCCCAGGACCCGCAGAAAGTTCTGTCCCTGGATCTTGGCGATCTGGTCGTCGGTGTAACCGCGTGTGACCAGTCCCACTGTGTAAAGAGGCCAGTTGATCCACGCAAGACTGCCGTAGCTGTTCTCGCCCTTTTTAGGTGCCGTGTGCGGGGCGCTCTTCCAGTTGCCCCACCAGCGGCTGGAGTACTCCGCATTGGGATAGGTCTTCATGGCGTAGACCTCATCGGGCCACTTGCGGTGATAACAGAGGTCAGTACCGATACCCACATGGTCGATGCCGATGGTCTTGACGATATGGTCAATGTGGTTGAGCATCATGGCAAGGTCTCCGGAACCGCCCAGCATACTGCCGTAGGCATAGACGCCCACCATACCGCCGGAAGCTGCTATGGCGCGGAGCGTTTCATCATCCTTGCAGCGGGGGAAGTCAAAGAGGGCACGGGCGGCGGTGTGGGACGCCATGATGGGCTTTGAAGAAAACTTTGCCGCCTCAATGGAGCTCTGCCGGCCGGTATGGGGGACATCAACGATGATACCCACTTCGTTCATGCGTTTGATCAGTTCCTTACCCAGATCACTGATGCCTGCGTCCGCCTCTTCGGTGCATCCGTCGGCGATGCAGTTGCGGCGGTTGTAGGATAAATGCATAAGCCGGACTCCGGCGCGGTACCAGTCATAGACACACTCAAGCTCCTGTTCCAGATCCTGAAGTTCGCCCACGATGGGGGGACCGTTGACGCTCCAGACGACAGCGGTCTTGCCCTCATCGTTGACCCGTTTGATCTCTTCGGGGGAGCCGGCCTGGGCGATGATGTCTGAAAAAGTCCGGAGCAGCTCCATATTGCAGGACATGCGTCTGAAATCCTCTTCCCGGGATTTTCCCTCAGCCACGGTCTGCACCATGCACTTCAAGCCTGACGCCGCCATGGCTTTGCGGAACCTGTCGGCACATTCAGGATCTTTGCAGCACTCATCGTACTGCATGTACTCAATGCGTTTCTCAAGGGTGCGTTCACCCACGTTCCGTTCTTTGAATTCATCCCATTTGGTGACGATGGTATGGTTCCAGCAGCCGTGAGGGAGAAATCCGAAGTGATCCATACAGAAAAGATCACGATGAAGTTCCAAACCGTGATCCAGCTGTGCCGGGGTGGGTTTCAGCAGCTCAAGGGCACTTTTCCACGCCTGTTCGTGGAATTCACAGATAAAGTTCATTTCTACAATCTTGCTCCTTTATTTTTTGCCGGAGATCCCGGTTTCAGGCGGAAATCTCCTTTGGCGTAATCAACGAACATGGGATCAGCGTGGATGCTTGTTTTATCAAGTCCGCTGATCTTCTGCCACTCTTCAAGAGTTTTGGACTCTTTGAGGATATATCCTCTGCGATCCCTGATCCTGCCGCCCACAGGATGCTCTTTTACCGGGGACCAGAAAACGTTCCCCTCAGAAATGATCTTTCCTTTGATGCTGTTCAGGGTCATCACCTGATTGCGTTTTTCGGGGACGCAGGGGCGGAAGAAGATGTTATCCCTTATTTCAAGATCGGCAGGATCCCAGATGGAAAGTGTCAGCATGGTGGCATCCACAATGGTGTTGCGGAGTATCTTTATATTTCTCCCCACGGTGGCGATGGGGTAGTCTCCCCCGTGGATGAGGTTGTTTTCAACCACCGATCCGGGAACATCGCGGAGCGTGACAAAAGGTCCGGCAGTGTAACTGAAGAGGGGCGCATGACAGTTGCGGACCGTAACACAGCTGCCCCCCTCCGCCCGGATGATCCCCTTGCGGACTGTGGATTCAGGATTTATAAAGGTGATGCCGTCAATGATGACATGATGCTTGTTTTTAAGCACGATCATGGGCGCGTGGAATTTCTGTGCATCCAGAAAAGCCTTTTTATCTCCCGTAAGCGTGATGGGTTTGCCGGGCGCTCCGCTGCGGAGCAGATTGAATTGCCCCTGATGTGTACCGGGGAGCAGTTTGACTGTATCCCCGGGAATGGCGGCGGCGGCGGCTTCAGCGAGAGTGAGTTTGCCGGGCCCCACTTCAAGGAGCCCGGGCGCTCTGGTTTTGAGAGGCGTTTTGAAACTTTTCATCTCAGAAAGAGTCACCTTGCCGCCCCGGCGGTTTCTGAACGCGGCACGGTAACGGTACTCCCTGCCGGGGAGGAGTTTTGTCACCCCCACCGTGTGACGCGCCCCCTGGATCTCTGAAATGTATCTTCTGATATACTTTCCTTTGGCATCGTAAAGAAGCACTTCGCCCCATCCGTCGCAGCCGGGAGTCTGCCAACAGACAGCCGTACTGTCGGCAGTGGTGAAACGTGCGTTGAGATTTTTGAAGGTCACGGCGGGGAAACGGACTTCAGGGATCCTGAGTGCAAGTGACTTTGCTTTCAGCAGGCCCGGAGAGGCTTTGAATGACGCCTTGTCCCTGTGGTTGCCGTAAAATTTGACGGGAGTGGGGGCGAACTCCTTATCCCAGATGCCGTGTCCCAGAGCCATCCAGCCGACTTTGCCGGTGATGAGGTTGCCGGTAATGAGGGCGGGAACGGCGGGACTTTCGGCATAAAAGGAGCCGAGAATGGCATTGTCACGGATGACGCTGCCGGGGCATCCGGCTTTCCAGCGGAACGCCGCGGGGGTGTCAAAGTAATTGGCGATGATGTGGTTCCGCGGGGGCATCCCGCCGTAGTTGCTGTAACCGAAATCGTAACTGTGGGGGCGTTCATGGCGCAGAGTCTGTTCGTTGTATCCGAAGTAGTTTTCCGTGAAAAGATTGTCATGGGACTCTTTTTGAGTCATAATGCCGCCGTAGTTGGTGTTGCTGTGAAACGAGTTGTTTTTCACCAGACTCCAGCTGGCGCCCTGAAAAACGATGCCGTTCTTGAAGTTGTGGAAAAAGGTACAGTTCTGAATGGTGATGTGAGAGGCATGATTCGCTTCATAGGGAGTATTCATGCGGCTGTAAATGGCCTCGTAAAAGGAGCGGAATTGAATATTTTCAATATGGATGTAACTGCCGTGGATCCGGATTCCGATACGCCTCACCGCCGGGGAAATGTGGGTCAGGTCAAGAGAAACAGGGTTGACCAGCAGAAACTTTTTCGCCTGATCGTAAAAGAAGGTGCCGGGGTACTCCCGGACGAGCTTTTCGTCATAGACCCTTTGCAGCTCAATGCCTGAGGGATACTCCTGGACCGTGTTGTATATCAGGCGGGAACTGTATCTGAACTTATAGATATTCCCCTCTTTTTTTCCCAGAGGGAGCATATCCGTTCCTCTGAGCACGACTTTGTGACCTTTCATGCCCATGATGCGGATGGGGGAGCCGGGGATCCCGCACTGTCCGGTAAAGCCTTTGCTTTTCTCTTTCACATTGAGCTGTATCTCGCGCTCAAAGTATTCTCCGCCCTCAATCAGGAGCGTATCTCCGGCTTTCAGTTCAGCTGCGCCCCGTTCAATGGTCCGGAACGCGGTTTTAAGCTGTCTGCCGTCGTTTTTATCATTCCCTTTCAGAGAAGCGTAAAAAGTCCTGCCGGGTTTCACCATGGGCCCTGCACCGTATTTGCTCAGATCGAGATCAAAGGCGGCGGCAAGAGTTCCGATGGACCCCATAAGTACGGCAAAGAGTAAATTTTTCATAATGAAGCACCTTTACCTTTGGCGGGTGAGCCGGGTTTCAGGCGGAAATCCCCTTTGGCATAATCAACAAACATAGGATCTGCATGGATACTTGTTTTATCCATTCCTGATTCTTTCTGCCACTGGGCGAGAGTTTTTGAGTTGATGACCACTTTTATTTTTGCGTCTCTGACTCTGCCTCCTGCGGGATGTTCTTTCACGGGCGACCAGAATACATTGCCCTCAGAAATAATGTTTTTTCCACCGTCGGTGATCTGGATGGCAGGGTTCCGCTTTTTGGGGATGCAGGGACGGTAGAAAATATTGTTTCTGATCTCAAGCTCATCAACGCTCCAGAGATTGAGGGTCAGCATGGTGGCATCCACAATGGTGTTGTTGAGGATCTTCACCTTTTTGCCCGAAATACGGATGGGGTAGGAGCCGCCGTGGATCATGTTGTTGCGGATGAGTGAATGGGGGGCATTACTCAAGGCGACAAAGTCTCCGGCACGCCAGTCAAGGTTGATCATGCGGCAATTTTGCACGGTGACATGACTGCCCTTTCTGACCACGATGACATCGGCGCCTGAAGTGGGGTCTGCATTGGCAAAGGTGACGCCGTCAATAACGATATGGTGTCTGTTGGCAAGCAAAACCGAGGGGGAGTAAAATTGCAGCGCGTCAATGACGGCACCTTTGCACCCTTTGAGGGTGATGGGTTTGCCGGGAGCTCCGTCGCGGATGGGGATGAATCTGCCGTGATGTTTTCCGGGGAGAAGTTTGAGTGTATCCCCTGCCATGGCGGCGACGCTTGCTTCTTCAAGAGAGAGTTTCCCATTGCCCACTTCAAGGATCCGGGGGGCGCGGTCGGTGAGAGCGGTCTTGAAACTTTTTCGGGCAGAAACGCTTCTTGTTCCGCCCCGGCGGTTGATAAAGGTTGCCCTGAACTCATATTCCGTTCCGGGTTCAAGTCCCGTAATGCCCACCACATGTCTGGAGCCCTGAAGAGGTGAAGAAAAATACCTCTTTTTTCTTTCCCCTTTTTTATTGACGGCAACTTCCCCTGTTCCGTCACAGTCGGGCGTTTCCCAGATGACAGCAGCGCTCTCTTTGCCGATATGATCGGCTCTCAGGCCTTTGAAAGTAACCTCAGGGAATCTGGGAACAGGCAGTTCAACCTTGAGAGAACATGCCTTTGCCAGCTCCGGAGCGGTGCATTTGAAGTTTTTTTCATCGCGGAAATTGCCGTAGAAGCGGACGGGACTGCCTTTGAAATCTTTATCCCAGCCATTGTAGCCGCAGATCCCCGGCCAGCTGACTCTGCCCAGAAAGAGATTGCCGGTCATGACCACAGGAATGGGTTTGCTCTCAGAGTGCCAGGTGCCGCGGAAAATATTGTCTTTGACGATGTTTCCGGGGCCGCCCCCTTTCCAGCGGTAGGAAAGGCGGCTTTCGATGCAGTTGGCGACAACATGGTTCCGCGGCGGGTTGCCGCCGTAGCTGTTGATGCCGTAGTTGATGGAGTGCTCTTTTTTCTGACGCAGGGTGTTGGCAGTCGAACCGCACCAGTTCCCCAGATAGAGATTGTCAGTTGCCCGTGAGAGGTTCATAAAGTGTCCCCGCCGGGTGTTGAAAGCGCCCTGATTATTTTTGATCAGACTCCATGAAGTACCGTCAAGGACGATACCGCTCTTGTAATTGTAGAAGAACCGGCAGTTCTGAATGGTGATATGGCTTGCTTTGTTTTGATCAAAGGGTCTGTTCATACGGGCATAGACGGCTTCATAGTAGTGGCGGAACTCCAGATTTTCAAGGTGGATGTAACTGCCGTGGATACGGATGCCGATTCGCTGGCGGGCGGCGCTGATACCGGTCTGATCCAATGCCGCGTAGTGGACAAAGATCCGTTTTGCGCCGGTATCATAGTAAAAGGTGCCCGGTATTTCCTCAACGATCTTCCTGCTTGCCACACGCTGAAGCTCTATGCCTGAGGGGAGTTCCTGAACCATATCATAAACAAGTTCTCTTTTGTGGGCAAACTCTGCAAGCTGTCCCTGCTGTTTGAGAGCTTTCAGCTGAATTCCCCCTGTGAGGATCACCTTTTTACCGGGGAGTCCCATGATCCGGATGGGAGAACCGGGGACGCCGCACTGCTGCTGATATCGGAGTGTATCTTCTTTGACATTGATTGGGATCTCATTTTGGTAATAGGTCCCCTCATCGATCAAAAGGGTATCCCCGGCCCGGAGCTGAGCGGCTCCCTTGTGAAGAGTCCGGAAAGCGCTCTGCAATGTTTTTCCGTCGTTTTTGTCGTTTCCTTTCAATGAAACGTAAAAAGTCCTGCCGGGTTTCACCATGGGGCCTGCACCGTATTTGCTGTAATCTATATCAACGGCAGCGGCAGCAAGAGCTCCGATGCACAGCAAAAGTGCGGAAAAGAGTAAACTTTTCATAATGAAGCACCTTTACCTTTGGCGGGGGAACCGGGTTTCAGGCGGAAATCACCCTTGGTATAGTCAAGTAGCTGAGGGTCGATGTGACGGCTGTTTTTGTCCATGCCGGTTTTCTTCTGCCACTCTTCAAGAGTCCGTGAGGCAAAGAGGACTTTGGCACGGTTGTCCCGGATGACACCCCCCGCGGGGTGTTCTTTTACAGGTGACCAGTAGATGTTTCCGTCGGAAACGACTTTCCCGCTGATATTTTGCAGAAGCAGGGCGGGATTCCGTTTGTCGGGAACGCAGGGACGGTAAAAGATGTTGTTGCGGATTTCCACATCAAGGGGATTCCAGAGCAGTACCGTCAGCATGGTGGCATCAACAATGGTGTTGTTGAGGATCTTCGCCCGGGCGGCATTCAAATTGATGGGGTAGTCACCGCCGTGGATCACATTGTTTTCAATATGGAGTCCCGGGGTGTTGTTGCTGCGGATGAATCCGCCTGCGGTATAGGGGAAATAGGTGGTACGGCAGTTTCTGACAGAGATATTGCTGCCGCCGCTGAGCACGATGATGCTTCCGGAAGCGTTGGGGGCGGGGTTGGAAAAGGTGATGCCGTCAATATTGATATAGGATTTCCACTCCGCCGTCAGAAGAGGCGCGTGGAAAAGAGCACCGTCAATGACCGCTTTCTTTTCCCCTGTAATGGTGATGGGGTTCTCCTTTGTGCCGCTGTTGAGAAGTACCAGCTGCCCGATGTGGGTTCCGGGGAGAAGTTTGATGGTGTCCCCGGCTCTTGCGGCGCAGCCTGCTTCAAAGAGGGAATATTTCCCTTTTCCCACCTCAAGGATCCGGGGCGGGGGATTTGTTTTGGCAGTTCTGAATGAACTTTCAGCAGATGCCGTCCATCCGCCTCCCCGGCGGCTTCTGAAAAAGGCACGGTAGCAGTACTCTGTGTCAGGCGCAAGTTTTGAAACTCCTGCAACATGGTCAACTCCCTGAACGCCTGAGCCGCCGACCCACTTTCTGGAGCTGCTCCCCTTTTTCCAGAGCTGCAAAGAGCCCCATCCGTCATTGTCGGGGGTCTGCCAGGTGATAACAGCGCTGTCGGCGGTGATGTGACCGGCTTTCAGATCCTTGAAGATGACTTTGGGGAACTTGGGGGTGGGGAAGCTGATCTTGAGCTGCTGAGCTTTGATGATCTCTTTGCCCAAGGACTTGAAGTCCGCTTTTTTCCGGACATTGTTGTAAAATTTGATGGCAGTGGGGGCGAATTCCTTTTCCCAGATGTCGCTGCCGAGAGAGAAGTAGCTGATCCTGCCTGCGAAAACGTTGTTGTTGATGACGGCGGGGATCACCTTGCTTTCAGAGTGGAAAGATCCGAGAAAGATGTTGTCTCTGACGACGCTTCCGGGGCATCCCCCTTTCCAGCGGAACGAGCACTCCGACTCCACAAAGTTGCCGATGATGTGGTTCCGGGGCGGATTGCCGCCGTAGCTCTGGAGCCCGTAGTTGATGGAGTTGTTCTTCTTGTAGCGCAGCGTATTGGCAGTTGTGCCGCTCCAGTTGCCCATATAGAGATTGTCATGGGCGCGCGAGAGATTCATGTAGTTGCCCCGTTTGGTGTTGAAGGCGGCTCTGTTGTTTTTCACCAGAGACCATGTTGTGCCGTCAAGGACCAGGCCGCAGTGATAGTTCCAGAAGAAATTGCAGTCGGTGATGGTGATGTTCCGCGCCTCATTTTTATCATAAGGGGCATTCATGCGGGCGTAGATCGCCTCATAGAAGTGGCGGAACTCCAGATTTTCAATGTGGATGTAACTGCCGTGGATCCGGATCCCGATACGGTGCCGTGCAATACTTATCTCTTTCTGTTCTACGGCGGCGAAGTGAACGAGAAGACGCTTTTTTGCCGCATCAAAGAAAAAGGTTCCGGGATATTTCCGCACCAGCTCTTCGTTGGCAAGTCTCTGAAGTTCAATGCCTGAGGGCAGCTCATGGACTGTATCATAAGCAGGGGCGGTTTTGCAGACAAATTCTGCGATCTGCCCCTCCCGTTTCAGGGGGGGGACGATCTTGCCCCCTGTCAACACCGGTCTCTGCCCTTTCATGCCCATGATGCGGATGGGGGATCCGGGGATCCCGCACTGAGCATTGGAGCGGGGGATCCCCTCTTTGACATTGATCCTGATTTCGGATTCAAAGTATCTGCCCCCCTCAATAAGAAGTGTATCACCTGCTTTAAGCCGGCTGACTCCTTTGTTGATGGTGCGGAACGCCTTTTTCAGAGAAGAGCCGTCATTTTTATCGTTTCCTCCGGTGGAAACATAAAAGGTGCGTCCCGGTTTCAGCATGGGGCCCGCCCCGTAGTCGGCATAATTGATACCTGAAAGCAGCGTTCCGCACAGGAGCACTGCGGCAAAAAGCATATTTTTCAAAGTGAAGCTCCTTTCCCTTTAACAGGTGAATCGGGTCGCAAACGGAAGTCCTCATTTTTGTAGTCCACAAAGAGGGGATCCACATGGACGCTTGTTTTGTCAAATCCGGAGAGTCTCTGCCACTCTTCAAGGGTTTGTGAACTCACAAGCACTTTGATTTTTTTGTCCCGGATCTTGCCCCCCACAGGATGATGCTTGTAGGGGGACCAGAAGACATTGCCCTCGGAAATGATATTTTTGCCGGGGTTGTTCAGCAGTATAGCCTGACTGCGTTTGATGTCGATACAGGGACGGTAGAAGATGTTGTTTCTGACTTCAATATCAAAGGGATCCCAGAGCAGCAGAGAGATCATGGTGGCGTTCACAATGGTGTTGTTGAGGATCCTGACGCCGCCGCCTGCGATCTCAATGGGGTAAGAACCGTCGTTGATAACGTTGTTTTCAATGACGGACCCCGGAGAATGGCTCATGGTAACAAAGTTTCCTGCCTGCCAATCCTGCTTGGAGCGGCAGTTGCGGATGGTGATATTACGGCACTTTCTCACCCGGATCACCCCCTGACCAGAGGTGATATCCGCGTTGTCAAAGTGGACTCCGTCAATGGTGATGTACTCTTTTTCGCTGAGGAGCACTGCGGGGGTGTAGAAGCCTTTTGCGTCAAGTTTGGCGCCTTTGCCGTAAAGGGTGATGGGT